>NZ_JBQHWA010000001.1:0-158349 GCF_052064225.1 Blautia massiliensis (ex Liu et al. 2021)
TATCCCCCTGTATAAGGCAGGTTACCCACGCGTTACTCACCCGTCCGCCACTAGAAACAATCTAAATCTGCCGAAGCTTCAATAAAAGGTTTCCCGTTCGACTTGCATGTGTTAAGCACGCCGCCAGCGTTCATCCTGAGCCAGGATCAAACTCTCTGATAAAATGTTTGATTCATTTACTCAAGACAACCGTTTGGCTATCTCTCGTTTTTACTGCTTTTGGTTTGTTTAAACCGTTCTTTAAATGTAAAGAAATTTTCGAGAATCGTATGTGTTTCACTGTTTAGTTATCAAGGTTTGTTGCGTCTGTCTCTCAGACAGCTCGTTTATTTTATCTCATTCTCAACTGCTTGTCAAGAACTTTTTTTAATTTTTTTGAATCATTTAGTCTTCAAAAAAATTAAAGCGGAGAAGGAGGGATTTGAACCCTCGCGCCGCGTTAACGACCTACTCCCTTTCCAGGGGAGCCCCTTCGGCCAGCTTGGGTACTTCTCCAAATTGCCCTACTTATTAAGTAGTTCCGATATTTATCTCTGCCGTCCTCAGCGACAGGTGATATTATATCTCGTATCTTTTATGTTGTCAAGTACTTTTTTAACTTTTTTTAAAAAGTTTTTATTCTGTATTTGACAAACGGAGAGAGTGGGATTCGAACCCACGCGCCCTTGCGGACAAACGGTTTTCAAGACCGCCTCGTTATGACCACTTCGATATCTCTCCATATAATGTTTTTCAACATTTTTGTGCTGTTTTGTCAGCGCATGTTGTATTCTATCATCAAATATCTCCCCTGTCAATAACAAATTTGATATTTTTTTCAAAAAATTGGACATATAGCTTCAATTTCTGCTATATGTCCATATTTACCGGGATTTTCACCCTGTTCTGCTCTCTATTCTACTCTCTGTTTTCCTTCAAAAATGCCTCCGCAACCACCAGATCTTCCGGTGTTGTGATCTTGATATTACGATAAGAACCTTCTGAAAAGCGGATCTTCACCCCGGTCTCATGTTCTGCAACCATGGCATCATCTGTAATTCCGGTCATTTCCTTCTGCCGAATGCTGGTATATGCGCCATAGATCAGCGGGTACTGAAAGATCTGCGGAGTCTGGACGATCCATACACTGCTGCGATCCGGAGTTTCACTGACATTCCCATCCTCATCTGCGATCTTAACTGTATCCTTGGAAGGCATGCCTGTAACACTGGCACCTGTCTGTGCTGCTGCCATAAGTCCTCTTTCAATGATCCCATGATCAATAAATGGTCTGGCACCGTCATGGATCAGCACATACTCTGTGTCTTTACACGCACGAAGTCCTTCATAAACAGAATCGTACCGTTCTTTTCCGCCGGATACTACAGCAGAAACCTTTGTAAAACCATATTTTTCCACGATTTCTTCTTTGCACCAGAAAACATATTCCTCCCCTGTTACCAGGATCACATCCCTGATCAGCGGACTTTCCTGAAAACAGCGCAGAGAATAACAGAGCACCGGCATCCCGTCAAGCTCCATAAACTGCTTCTGTATTTTGCTGTGCATTCTCTTTCCCTGGCCTGCTGCCAGGACAATAGCTGTATTTCTGCACTCTCCCATGATCAATTACCCCGGATTCTTTTATCTTTCGCCAAGCTTCAGGTTCGGAACCGCATTCAGATCCCAGCTGTGGCGTGTTCCCCTGATATATTCATAGTAAGCTGCCACTCCGATCATCGCTGCGTTATCCGTACAGAAGATCGGTGACGGACGGTAAAATTTGTATCCACGTTCTGTACATGCTTTTTCCATAGCAGTGCGAAGTGCTCCGTTGGAAGCAACACCTCCTGCAATGGCAACCTTTTTCATGCCAAAATCAGCTGCTGCCTGCATGGTATGCTCTACCAGTACGTCAACAACCGCCTTCTGGAAGGATGCCGCGATATCTGCACGGTTTACTTCCTCACCTTTCATTTTTGCCCCGTTTAAATAATTAAGAACTGCGGACTTCACGCCGCTGAAGCTGAAATCATATGGATTTTCGCCGATTTTTGCACGTGGAAACTCGATAGCGTCCGGATTTCCTTCCTTTGCCAGCTTATCGATCTTCGGTCCTCCCGGATATCCCAGCCCAATGGCACGTGCAACCTTATCAAATGCCTCACCTGCCGCATCGTCTCTGGTTCGGCCCAGGATCTCAAACTGGCCGTAGTCATTCACAATAACAAGATGGGTGTGTCCACCGGATACAATGGCACAGAGAAACGGCGGTTCCAGATCCGGATGCTCAATATAATTGGCAGAAACATGTCCTTCTATATGATGCACGCCTACCAGTGGCAGGTTTCTTGCATAGGCAATAGCCTTGGCTTCTGCCACACCTACAAGAAGTGCACCGACAAGCCCCGGTCCATAGGTTACACCGATAGCATCAATATCATCCAGAGTGACATTTGCCTCGTCCAGCGCTTCCTGGATGACCTGGTTGATCCTTTCTATATGATTTCTGGAGGCGATCTCCGGTACAACACCTCCGTACAGTTTATGGATCTCAATCTGTGAGGAAATCACGTTTGATAAGACAGTCCTTCCATTTTTTACAACGGAAGCTGCCGTTTCATCACAGGAGCTCTCAATACCAAGAATTAATGTATCTTTCATTTTTTCAGTCCTCTTCAAAATTCAGTTCCACACTCTTCCCGTCTTTTCCCGGCCATGCCTTCGGAAAGATCTCACGTACTGTATCCATGTAATCATCCGGACGTACCAGAGAAGGGCTGTAATGGGTCAGCCACATTTCCCCCACTTCCGCTTCACGGGCAAGAGTGGCCGCTTCACGAAACGTCATGTGTTTGTAGCCTTTTGCCTTTTCGATCTTGTCATCTTCACCGTACATTCCCTCACAGATAAAAAGATCGGAACCTTTTGCATTACGTAAAATAGACTCTGTCGGTCTGGTATCTGTGGTATAGGTAAGCTTGATCCCTTTTCTTGGCGGACCAAGCACCATATCCGGTGTGTAGATCCTTCCCTCATCCTCCACAGTCTGTCCCTTCTGCAGCGGATTCCAGAATTTCAGCGGAATCTCATGTGCACTGGCACTGTCAGGAGAAAATTTTCCCTGGCGCAGGATCTCAAGGGTATATCCATAGCAGGTAACATTATGGTTCACCCGAAATGCAGTGATCCGGTAACCGTTCAGTTCCAGAACCTCCTCCGGTTTCGTGATCTCGATAAATTTAATTTCAAAGGGCAGCTCCGGTGCGATCACACGAAGTGCGCTTACCACACGTTCCAGTCCTCTTGGGCCTACCAGAGTCAGCGGTTCTGTGCGGTCTGCATTTCCCATAGTCAAAAGGAGTCCCGGAAGTCCGCTGATATGATCCCCATGATAATGGGTAAAACAGATCACATCAATAGGCTTGAAGCTCCAGCCCTTTTCTTTAATGGCCACCTGAGTGCCTTCCCCGCAATCGATCATCAGACTGCTGCCGTTATAACGGGTCATCAGTGCGGTAAGCCATCTGCGTGGCAGCGGCATCATTCCTCCGCAGCCAAGTAAACAAACATCTAACATATTTTTCCTCTTTTCCTGTTCTGTGGCAAAGTTTAGCATACTTATCCCGTACAGACAAGTACCTCTCCCGGGTAAGCCTATTCAGAAACTGCGGTGCGTGTCATAAGAACAGCATCCTCTGTGGGATCTGTATAGTATCCCTTTCGCAGGCCATCCCGCACAAATCCCTGACGTTCATAAAGCCGGATCGCAGTCTCATTTCCTGCCCGAACCTCCAGATGGATCATGGTGATCCCACGCTCTTCTGCCAGACGGATCATACTTTCCATAAGGAAATTTCCGATTCCCTCTCTCTGACGGTCTCTGCGGACAGCCACATTGGTCACATCCCCCTCATCCAGCACCGTAAGAAGACCACAATATCCCAGGATCCGGCCCTTTTCTTCCACAACAAGAAACATCCCGTTCTCTTTCATAAGAAATGTCAGAAATCCCTCTTTTGTCCAGGGGACTGAAAAAAGTTCCTCTTCGATCTCCATAACCTGATCCAGATCATCCACAAGCATTTCTCTTAAGATCATGCGTTTTCCCCTTCTGATCCTTTTTTCAGTTTCTGGGCACGCTCCCGCTCAGCCTGTGAAACACGGAGATAATCCGGTTTGTGCTCAGCCGCTGTCTCGGTTCTGCCTTCTTTATAATAAAGGACACCAAGTGCACCTACAGCACCTGCTCTCTGTCTGGAAAGATGGGCCGGTGCAAAAGAAAACGGTACAGTAAGCTTATCTGCGATGATATCTTTAAATACCGGGACTCCGTCTCCGAGGAATGTTACGGCTTCTCCCATCTCATTCAGCATGGAAAGAAGCTCCTCAATTCCCACTGCCATCTGATCCTTTACCGTCATGAGCCTGTGATCCTCGTAACGATAGATTCCCGTATAAACCTGCTTTCTTCTGGCATCCATGATCGGACAGATCAGGCCGTTTACATCATAGAGATTATAGGCCAGTGCCTCCACAGTCGGAATCCCGACCAGTGGTTTGTCAAGGGCAAGTCCAAGTCCCTTGGCTGTGGCAGAGCCAATACGGAGTCCGGTAAAAGAGCCCGGTCCCTTGGCTACCGCAATAGCGTCAATCGTCTTCAGATCCAGCTCTGTCATCTTCACGATCTCATCCAGCATGGGAAGAAGAGTCTGGGAATGTGTTTTCTTATAATTAACTGTATATTCAGCTACCAGTGTATCGTCCTCCACAACGGCTACGGATGCCACGATTCCGGAACTGTCCAGTGCCAAAACTCTCATTCTGTCTTTTCTCCTCTCTCCTCAATGGTGATCTTTCTGTATTCAAAGCCCTTCTCAAGATCTTTTTCAATGGTAACTTCGATCCTTTTTTCCGGCAGGATCTCCTCAATGAGCTCCGCCCATTCGATCAGACAGATTCCCTGCCCGAAAAAATAATCATCGTATCCGATCTCTTCCATTTCTTCCAGATCCCCGATACGATATACATCAAAATGATAAAATGGCAGACGTCCGTCTTCATATTCCTGGATAATGGTAAACGTAGGGCTGTTTACAGGTTCTGTAATTCCAAGACCTGCTGCCACTCCCTGTGTAAACACGGTTTTTCCAACTCCCAGATCGCCTGTCAGTGTGTAGATCTGTCCCGGCTTCGCATTCATTCCGATCGTCCTTCCGACCTCGAATGTTTCCTCAGGATCATGCGTTTCTATGACCATATTTTCCACCTTTTTCTTGCACAATTATTCTTTGCATATTATAATAGAGCGAACAGCGAAATACAATACTTTTTGAAAAGGAGTGCGAAAACTATGGCAAATCCTATCGTTACCATCACAATGGATAATGGCGATGTAATGAAAGCGGAATTATATCCGGAAGTTGCCCCGAACACAGTAAATAACTTCATCAGCCTTGTAAAAAAAGGCTTTTATGACGGCCTGATCTTCCACCGTGTCATCAACGGCTTTATGATCCAGGGCGGATGCCCGGACGGAACCGGTATGGGTGGCCCGGGATACAGCATCAAGGGTGAGTTCTCCCAGAACCGTTTCAAAAACGACCTGAAGCATACACCAGGTGTTCTCTCCATGGCAAGAGCCATGAATCCGAACTCTGCCGGAAGCCAGTTCTTTATCATGCACAAGGCTGCTCCGCATCTTGACGGAAGCTATGCTGCATTCGGTCAGATCATTGAGGGCATGGATGTTGTAAATGCTATCGCAGAGACAGACACGGACTACAGTGACCGTCCTCTTGACGAGCAGAAGATCAGCTCCATGACTGTTGATACCTTTGGTGTGGATTATCCGGAACCGGAGAAATGCTGACAGGAATAATTTTCTAAAATAAAAAAGCCCCGCGAAGAGCAGACTGTAACGCAGATCATCTGCCCTCTTCCCGGGGTATTTTTATACTGACATTCTCTTTTCTTTTACTTTTCGAAGGTCTTCACTTCTCCGTTTACTTTCGCAAAATACAGTTCTGCATCCTTCTCAAGTCCGGCTCTTCCGTTTGTTCCTTCTGTGATCGCCTTCTTCACCTCTTCGACCTGATCATCCGGCACAAGAAGCTTCAGGACAACCTTGTCGGTATATTCGGAATCCAGGATTGGCAAACTTCTTTCTCCTGCGATATACTGGATCTTTCCGATCCCTGTATAATCCGTCGTCACCTGAAGAGAGATCCCATGATGCTTCTCAATGACGGTACTTGCCGCCAGTCCTGCCTGGACTGCACCGGAATATGCCCGCACAAGCCCTCCTGTCCCAAGAAGGACACCTCCAAAATATCTGGTCACCACAATGGCCGCATTATAGATCCCGACTCCCAGAAGCACATCCAGCATAGGCCTTCCGGCTGTTCCGGATGGTTCTCCGTCATCACTGCAGCGGGTGGCTTCCCGGTTCATCCCTACGGAATATACATAGCAGTTATGACGTGCATCCCAGTATTTTTTTTTCATTTCTTCGATAAAGGCAAGGGCCTCTTCTTCTGTTTCCACAGGACGGACGGTTGCGATGAAACGGGATTTTTTTTCCACAAGTTCGCCTTCGCCGCCTTCGTATATGGTTTTATAATGTTCCAGCATGGTTTACGCCTCCGTTATCTATATCCAACCCTCTGTTTCAGGCAGAGTTTTCTTTATTGTATAATAATTATCTTCATTGCACAATGTATAAGATATCATGAATTGTGAAATTTTTTTTAAGGCTTTATTTGGCTTTCCATATTTGTTATAATAAAACGGATTATAAAGGAGGAATATTATGAACTACGGAAAAAGATCCACTTCCAAGAAGCGGAATGCTCTGATCTCCCGTACTTCCATGCTGGAAAAAAGAGCACATGTTTCGTTTATCCGGGTTTTATTTACAGCTCTGATCGCAGTCTGCGTCATGGTTGTCTGCCTTGGTATCGGCTCCTTCCGGGGCGTGATCGCCGGAGCACCTGACGTCAACGATGTGGATATTTCACCTCTCGGATATGCAACCTTCCTGTATGATGACCAGGGAACACAGATCCGACAGCTTTCAGCCCCTACATCCAACCGTCTTCCGGTCTCCCTGGACCAGATCCCGGTCAGTCTGCAGCATGCAGTGGTAGCCATTGAGGATGAGCGTTTTTATGAACATAACGGTATTGATGTCCGCGGTATCGCACGTGCCGCAATGAAGGCGATCACCACCGGTAACTTTTCCGAGGGTGCCAGTACCATCACACAGCAGCTTCTGAAGAATAATGTTTTCACTGACTGGACCAACGAATCCACACAGCTGGAACGTTTCACACGTAAGTTCCAGGAGCAGTACCTTGCTGTACAGATTGAAAAAAAATATGACAAAAATGTGATTCTTGAGAATTACCTGAATACCATTAACCTGGGTGCAGGTTCCTACGGTGTACAGGCCGCTTCCAAAAAATACTTTAACAAAGACGTATGGGATCTGAATCTTTCTGAATGTGCCACCCTTGCCGGCATCACGCAAAACCCTACCAAATTCAATCCGATCACCAATCCAAAAGCAAACTCCAAGAGACGGAAGGAAGTCCTGGATCACATGCTGGATCAGAATTACATCTCACAGGATGAATATAATGCAGCACTGAATGATGACGTTTATTCCCGTATCCAGGCCGCACAGCTTGAGAACACCGAAGAAGAAAGTACTGTTTACACGTATTTCGAAGATGAGGTTACCAATCAGGTCATCAGCGACCTGATGAATATTAAAGGATATACCAAGACACAGGCTACCAATCTTCTTTACAGCGGTGGTCTGAAAATCATGACAACCCTGGATTCCAACATGCAGCAGATCCTTGATGAGGAATATGCAAACCCTGATAACTATCCGGCCAATGTTCAGTATGAACTGGATTATGCACTGACTGTACAAAGCCCGGATGGAAAACAGACAAACTACAGCAAAGAAATGCTGCAGCTGTATTTCCGTGATCAGGATCCGGAATTTGATCTTCTCTTTGATTCTCCTGAAGAAGGTCAGCAGTATGTGGATCAATACAAGGCTAACATCCTGGCAGACGGAAGCACCGTAGTATCTGAGCGTGTAAACTTTGCGCCACAGCCACAGTCTTCCATGACTGTCATTGACCAGCATACCGGTTACGTAAAAGCCCTGATCGGAGGCCGTGGCGAAAAAACAGCCAGCCTGACCCTGAACCGTGCCACGGATACCACCAGACAGCCCGGTTCTACCTTTAAGATTGTATCCACCTATGCTCCGGCTCTGAATGAAAAAGGTGATACACTGGCTACTACATTTATGGATGAGCCATATGAATATCCGGACGGTTCTCCGGTTAACAACGCAACACGAAGCTACGGCGGCGAAACCACCATCCGTAAGGCAATCCAGAATTCCATCAACGTTGTGGCAGTCAAATGCCTGGAACAGGTTACTCCGGCTCTTGGTCTTAAATATCTGGATGATTTCGGATTTACTACTCTGGCACATGGAACTGAGGCAGATAAAGATGCCAACGGAAATATCTGGAGTGACGCCAACCTGGCTACTGCTCTTGGCGGTATCACCAAAGGTGTCAAGAACGTGGAACTTTGTGCTGCATATGCAGCCATTGCTAATGGCGGGAACTATATCAAACCGATCTATTATACACAGATCCTTGATCATGACGGAAATGTTCTGATCGAGAACTCCTCCGTTTCCAGATCTGTGATCAAAGACAGTACCGCTTATCTTCTTACAAGCGCCATGGAAGACGTTGTAAAAAAAGGTACCGGTACCGCCTGCCAGCTGGACAATATGACTGTAGCCGGAAAAACAGGTACTACAGAGGACTACAATGACCTGTGGTTCGTAGGCTACACACCGTACTACACCTGTGCAGTATGGTCCGGCTATGACAACAACGAAAAAATTCCGGAAGATGCCCGTAACTTCCACAAAAACCTCTGGAAAAAGGTTATGACCCGTATCCACGAGGGCCTGGAGGACAGAGATTTCGATATGCCTTCCAGTGTGGAAAAAGCCAGTGTCTGCGCAGAAACCGGTCTTCTTCCCAGATCCGGATGCCCGACTATCACAGAGTATTTTGATATCTCCAGTCTTCCCACCGAATACTGTGATCAGCATTTCTACGGCAGCAGCGATTACGATGAAGAGGACTATTATTATAACGAAGATACGGACGCCGATACCGATGCAGCAGCTGAAGCGATTCCAAGCGCAGCTCCGGACAGTACTGACAGCACCGACACTGACAATACTGACAATTCCGATGACGGTTCCGATAATACCGGTGATGATACTGACAATTCCGGAACAGACGACAACACCGGTGGTGATGACGGCAGCTATGATAACAACAATGATACCGGTGGCGATGACGGCAGCTATGATAACAACAATGATACCGGTGGCGATGACGGCAGCTATGACACCGGCGAAGATCCGGTAGAATATTATGAATGATCTCCATTATAGGTATCTTTCATAAACAACATATAAAAAAAGTGGTTTCCTGAAATATGGAAACCACTTTTTTTACTTTTAATAACTTCTTACTGTCTCACAGTTTATCAGTTCAGGCAAGTCCCACCCACCGCTTATTACTTTTCGCAATTGAAGCAGGGGACTTCCCTGGTTCGGTTAAAGTACCATCTTGGCTGCACCGTAGATTCCTGCATCATTGCCAAGTGTCGCGATCACGATAGGAGTATCCTTGCAGGATTCAAAAGCATACTCTCTGTAATATTTCCGGATACAGTCAATAAGCGGCTGTCCGGCCTTGGAAACTCCTCCGCCGATAACAATGGTCTCCGGATCTGTCACACAGCAAATAATGGCAAGAGCACCACCCAACTGCTCTCCGACCTTTTCCATGGTTGCTACAGCTACCGGATCATTCTCCTTAAATGCGTCCAGAACTGCTTTTGCTGAAATCTCTCCGGCATCTCTGAGAACACTGTTCTCACCGGAAGCTGCAAGCTCTTTTTTTGCCATGCGGACAATTCCGGTCGCAGAAGCATACTGTTCCAGACAGCCCCTGTTTCCGCAGTTGCAGGATTCTGTTTCATGATGATCCACATTGGCATGTCCGATCTCACCGCCAGCTCCGTGATGTCCGGTCACGATCTTTCCATCAACAATGATACCACCGCCTACACCTGTTCCAAGTGTGACCATGATCACATCGGAGGAGCCTGCTGCAGCACCCTTCCATGCCTCTCCCAATGCCGCTACATTGGCGTCATTTCCGGCTTCCGCATGAAGACCTGTAAGTTCTTCCATCTCTCCCACAACGTTCTTATATCCCCAGAAGAGATTTACTGCACGTGATACTTCGCCTTTGGAGTTTACCGGTCCCGGAACACCGATCCCGACGCCTTCTACATCATCTTTGGAAATGCCTTTTTCTTCGATCTTTGCTTTTACGGCTGCTGCCACATCCGGAAGGATCTGATCTCCGTTGTTCTCCTTGCGGGTCGGAATCTCCCATTTCTCAACAAGAGTGCCATCTGTGCGGAAAAGTCCGCATTTTACAGTAGTTCCACCTACATCGATTCCAAAACAATATGTTCCCATTTCTTACCCTCTCTTATTCTTCGTCATCCGAATTTTCTCTCTTTTTCGCAAGATTCGCCTGTACACGCTTATACAGAGCCTCTGCCGCATTGTATCCCATCTTCTTCTGTCTGTGGTTGACAGCCGCTGCCTCAACGATGATCGCCAGGTTACGGCCCGGACGGATCGGAAGAGAATGGCATACTACCTTGTTTCCAAGATACTCTGTATACTCCTCATGCAGTCCAAGACGATCGTATTCCTTGTCTCTGTCCCACTCCTCAAGCTTAATCACAAGATCGATGGACTGGGTATCCTTAACGCTCTCTACACCGAACAGTGTTTTTACATCGATGATACCGATACCACGAAGCTCAATAAAATGACGTGTGATATCCGGTGCAGATCCCACCAGTGTTACGTCACTGACCTTACGGATCTCAACAACATCATCACTGACAAGACGATGGCCTCTCTTGATCAGCTCCAGGGCTGCCTCGCTCTTACCAATACCGCTCTCACCTGTGATCAGGATTCCCTCGCCGTAAACATCAACCAGCACACCATGAATAGAAATACATGGTGCAAGCTGCACGCCCAGCCAGCGGATGATTTCTGCCATGAAGCTGGATGTTGTTCTTTCTGTCACGAATGTCGGAACATTATATTTAACAGCCAGATCGATCATGTCCTGAGACGGACGGGTCATGGTACTGAAAATAACACATGGGATCTTGCTGGAAATGAAACGTTCATATTTAAAACGTCTCTCCTCCTCATTAAGCTGCATCAGATACGTATACTCTACATATCCGATGATCTGAACTCGTTCATTGGCAAAATGCTCCAGATATCCGGTAAGCTGAAGCGCAGGTCTGTTGATCTCCGCAGTCTTGATCACGATGCCTGACAGGTCGATTTCCGGAGTCAGATTATTAAGCTCCAGTTCCTGTACCATCTTTGTCAACTGTACACCCTTCATACTTTTGTCTCCTTTTCGCTGAAAGTTTGCATTCTCACTGCCGTTTTGCCGTGGCGTGAGACACCTTATCTTTAATTATACACAATCACAGTTGAAACTGCAATGCAGCATCAGGATTTATGGAAAAATTCATAGACCTGACGGGCGCTTCTGGCATTCATGCTCTCTGTCTGTGCCAGTTCTTCCTCCGATGCATCCCGGATATTTTCCACAGATTTAAATTTACGCAGAAGAGCTTTCCTCCTGGTATCACCAATCCCCGGGATATCATCCAGGATAGAATGGACCTGTTCCCTGCTCCTGAGGGAACGATGGTATTCAATGGCAAACCGATGGGCTTCGTCCTGGATCCTGGTGATCAGGCGGAAGCCTTCGCCGGATGTGTCAATGGAGATCTCCACATTGTTGAAATACAGGCCTCTCGTCCGATGATGATCGTCCTTGACCATACCGCAGACCGGGATGCTTATCCCAAGCTCATTCAGCACCTTCAGAGCGATATTTACCTGCCCCCTTCCACCATCCATCAGGATCAGATCCGGAAGCCTTGCAAAGCTGTCAAATTCTCCGTTACTCTCATGAGTGAACCTTCGGGTCAGAACCTCTTCCATGCTGGCATAATCGTTGGGTCCCTGTACCCATTTGATCTTGAACTTACGGTAATCACTGCGTTTGGGACGGCCTTTTTCATAAACTACCATGGATCCCACAGACTCAAAGCCACTGATATTTGAAATATCATAGGCTTCCATGCGCACCACATTTTTCAAGCCCAGCCATTCTTCCACCTCGTGAACAGCTCCGATGGTTCGTCCTTCCTCCCGCCTGATCCGTTCTCTGTCCTTGGCAAGTACCATACGGGCATTTTCCAGGGCAAGTTCTACCAGCTTTTCCTTGGTTCCCTTCTTCGGGACCCGGATGTGTACCTTCTGCTTTCTTCTTCCTGACAACCACTCCTCGATGATATCTGCATCTTCGATCTCACTCTGGAGCATGATCTCAGATGGAATAAATGGCGTTCCCGCATAAAACTGTTTCAGAAAGCTTGAAAGGACCTGCGCCTTTGTATCGCCCTTTGCCACACGGAGATAAAAATGATCTCTGCCGATCAGCCTGCCATCCCGGATAAAAAACACCTGGACAACCGCATCCTGATCCCTGAGGTCTTCACTGTCATCCATGGCTACTGCAATGATGTCCCTGTCTTCCTGCCCGTAGCCGGTGATCTTCTGCCGTTCCCCGATCTTCCGGATACTGCTGATCAGGTCCCGGTATTCCATAGCATCTTCGTAGCGCATTTCCTCCGAAGCTTTCTGCATTTTTTCCATCAGCTCACTAATGGCGTCCTGAAAATCTCCATTCAGAAATTTGATCACCTTATTGATATTCTTCCGGTATTCTTCCTGGCTGACATATCCCTGGCAGGGTGCCTTGCACTGTTTCATATGATAGTACAGACAGGGCCGGTCCTTTCCGGTATCTCTCGGAAGACTGCGGTTGCAGGAGCGCACCTGATACAGCTTCCGCACCAGTTCGATCACGTCCTTTACTGCTCCGCCACTTGTATAGGGACCAAAATATTTTGCCTTGTCCTTTTTCATTCTCCTGGCAAAAAGCACTCTCGGGTATGGCTCATGAACTGTCACCTTAATAAACGGATAGCTCTTGTCATCTTTGAGCATGGTATTATATTTCGGACGATGTTCCTTGATAAGATTACACTCCAGCACAAGGGCTTCCAGCTCCGAATCCGTAATAATGTACTCAAATCTGGTAATATGTGTAACCATCCGTTCAATCTTGGCACCTTTATTACGACTGCTCTGGAAATACTGGCGCACACGATTCTTAAGGCTTATGGCTTTTCCCACATAGATGATCTCGTCTTTCTCGCCATGCATGATATAAACTCCCGGTTTTGCCGGAAGCTTCTTTAATTCTTCCTCGATTATGAACATACTTTATTCTCCTGTTTTACTATTACAGTAATAAGAAAACCGGGATTTCTCCCGGTTTTCTTATGATCTGTTTTATGCCTGTGATCCCGGCTTTTCTTCTGTTTCTGCATGATCGCTATCTGTTGCCTGAGCAGATTCTTCTGTTTTCTCCGGTGCCTGCATATCCTCTGTCAGTTCCTGTCCGGATATCTCCGGTCTGAACTGAACCGATTCTGTACTTTTTGCAGCCTCGTTATTTTCCGCGATCATTTCAATATCCTGTTTATTGGACACTTCTTTTTCATCCTCGGAAAGTACCAGATCATCCAGATTCTCCGGGATATCCAGGCCCTGCTGAACTGCACGGAGGATCTTCATGAACTCTTTACCTGTAATGGTTTCCTTGCGGATCAGATATTCCGCAATCTTATCCATCTCTGTTCTGTGACTTCCAAGGATCCTCTTGGCTTCCTCATAGGAATGGTGGAGAAGCTTCATCACCTCATGATCGATCTCTGTTGCGGTATCATCACCACAGTTTAAAACTGCTCTTCCGCTGAGATACTGGTTCTCCTGTGTAGCAAGTCCCATCAGTCCGAACTTCTCAGACATACCATACTGTGTGATCATGGCTCTGGCCACCTTGGTAGCCTGCTCAATATCATTGGCTGCACCTGTAGTAACTGTGTCAAAAACGATCTCCTCTGCAGCACGTCCGCCAAGATAGCCTACCAGCATAGCTTCCAGTTCTTTCTTGGTGTTGAGATATTTTTCTTCCTCAGGTACCTGCATAACGTAACCCAGTGCTCCCATGGTACGGGGTACGATGGTGATCTTCTGTACAGGCTCCGCATCCTTCTGGAGTGCATTTACCAGTGCGTGTCCGACTTCATGGTAGGATACGATCCGGCGTTCCTGTTTGCTTAAGATACGGTCCTTCTTCTCTTTTCCCACCAGAACTACTTCTACGGATTCCTCCAGGTCCTTCTGTGATACAGCTTTACGTCCCTTCTTGACTGCAAGGATCGCAGCCTCATTGATCATATTGGCAAGATCAGAGCCTACCGCACCGGAAGTTGCAAGTGCAACAGCTTCAAAATCAACGGTGTCATCCAGAAGTACGTTCTTGGCATGTACCTTCAGGATATCCACCCTTCCTTTAAGATCCGGTCTGTCAACGATCACACGTCTGTCAAAACGTCCCGGACGAAGAAGAGCCGGATCAAGAACCTCCGGTCTGTTGGTCGCAGCAAGGATCAGAAGTCCCTTGGATGTATCAAAGCCATCCATCTCCGCAAGCAGCTGGTTCAATGTCTGCTCACGCTCATCATTTCCGCCGCCATAGCGGGAATCACGGCTTTTACCAATGGCATCGATCTCATCGATAAATACGATACACGGAGCATTCTTCTTGGCTTCCTCGAAAAGGTCACGGACACGTGAGGCACCCACGCCCACAAACATCTCCACAAATTCCGAGCCGGAAAGAGAGAAGAACGGTACCTGCGCTTCGCCTGCAACAGCCTTGGCAAGTAATGTCTTACCGGTTCCCGGAGGGCCTACAAGAAGTGCGCCCTTAGGCAGCTTGGCTCCGATGGCTGTGTATTTTCCGGGGTTGTGAAGAAAATCCACAACTTCCTGGAGAGATTCCTTGGCTTCATCCTGACCTGCCACATCCTTAAAGGAAACGCCCGTTTCCTGCTGCACATATGCCTTGGCTTTGCTCTTGCCTACGCCCATGCCCATGATCCCGCCGCCTTTGTTCATGCGGCGCATGGAGAACATCAGAAGTCCGAACAAAAGCAGTGTCGGCAGAACCACGCTCAGGATCATTGCAACAAATTCACCAAAAACATCCGGCGGATCGGTCTCAAACTTGATTCCCTTTCCTTCCAGTCTCTTGGTAAGTGCTGTACTGTCTTCGGTCTTCGTGGTGTAATAGCTCATATCCTCGTACTTGGAATTCTTTTTCTTGGGTACGATCGTCAATGTACTGGACTGGATCGTTACTTCCTTAACCTGGTCCTTATCCACCATATCGATAAATTTATCATAGGAGATCTCACTGCTGTTATCCTTCAGCATATTGGTAAACAACGCGAAGCACACCAGTGTGACCAGGAGGCATATCAGAAAAGCCAGAATCGACTGATGATTTTTACCTGATCCCTGCCTGGGATCTTTGTTGTCAGGTCGCTTCCCGTCCTGATCATTATTCAGTTGATTATTCATTTTTTTCCTCCTCTTGTCATTTCTTTATTATAAAGAGAAAAACCATATAAATCAACTGCGAGATTACAAAAATACCATCGAAAAAACACCGCATTGGATGTTGCCAGTGAACGTAAAGTTGTAGTATACTGTTCCCAGTGAATTGGAAAATTAAAGAGGAGAGGAAATCAGACAAATGAAAATAGGTTTTGATAATGACAAATATCTGAAAATGCAGTCAGAACACATCCGTGAAAGAATCGGTCAGTTCGGCAACAAGCTTTATCTTGAATTCGGCGGCAAACTGTTTGACGACTACCATGCATCCCGTGTTCTTCCGGGTTTTGAACCGGACAGCAAGCTCCGCATGCTGATGCAGCTTTCTGATCAGGCGGAGATCGTTATTGTTATCAGTGCCAATGACATTGACAAGAATAAAATACGTGGCGATCTTGGGATCACCTATGACGAAGATGTACTCCGTCTTATGGATGAGTTTTCAAGCCGTGGCCTGTATGTGGGAAGCGTATGCATCACACAGTACTCCGGCCAGGAAAGTGCCGATCTCTTCAAAAAACGTCTGGAGAAACTGGGAATCCGTGTCTACAAGCTTTACCTGATCCCCGGCTATCCAAGCAACACTTCCTTTATTGTAAGTGACGAGGGTTATGGAAAGAATGATTATATTGAAACTACCAGACCTCTGGTCGTAATCACAGCACCGGGACCAGGAAGTGGAAAGATGGCAACCTGCCTTTCCCAGCTTTACCACGAATACAAACGAGGAGTAAAAGCCGGCTATGCAAAATTTGAGACCTTCCCGATCTGGAACCTTCCTCTGAAACATCCGGTAAACCTTGCCTACGAAGCTGCCACTGCTGATCTGAACGATGTCAACATGATCGACCCGTTCCATCTGGAGGCTTACGGCAAAACTACCGTCAACTACAACCGTGACGTAGAAGTTTTCCCTGTTGTACAGGCCATGTTTGAGAAGATCATGGGCAGCTGCCCTTATAAATCTCCGACAGATATGGGTGTCAACATGGCAGGTAACTGCATCGTTGACGATGAAGTATGCCAGGAGGCTTCCCGCCAGGAGATCATCCGCCGTTATTATAAGAGCATGAACGCTCTGGTTTCCGGCTCCGGCACAGAGAATGAGGTACGTAAGATCGAGCTTCTTCTCCAGCAGGCTCATGCAGAGATCACTGACCGTAAAGTTGTTCCGGCTGCCCTCGAAAAAGAAAAAGCAACCAATGGCCCTGCCGCCGCTCTGGAACTTCCTGACGGAAAGATCGTATGCGGAAAAACCTCCGATCTTCTCGGCGCATCCGCTGCTCTTCTTCTCAATGCCCTGAAAGAGCTGGCAGGAATCGATCACGAGCTTCATGTGATCTCTCCGGATGCCATCCATCCGATCCAGCAGCTGAAGACCAAATATCTTGGAAGCAAAAATCCACGTCTTCACATTGATGAGATCCTGATCGCCCTTTCCATGAGTGCCGCAACCAGCGATGCCGCACGCCTTGCCCTGGAACAGATCCCGAATCTCCGTGGATGCCAGGCTCATACTTCCGTAATGCTTTCCGATGTGGATGTGATCAGCTTCCGTAAGCTTGGTGTTGAGCTTACCTGCGAAGCCAAAAAGGAACAGAAGAAAAACTATCAGAAAGACTGATTCTCTGATAACATACCTGCTGTATAAGTAAAAAGCTATATAAGAAGCTCCGACCAGGACGATACATATATATGTCATCCCGGCCGGAGCTTTTTTATCTTATTTCTGCGTTACTGTATCCGGATACTGCTTCCCACACCTTCTCCGCCACATTGCTTGGTAACGATGATCTTATTGTCAATTCGTTCCTTCAGCTCGGAAACATGGGAAATAATCCCTACCAGGCGTCTGCCATCTGCAAGGCTGTTCAGCGCTTTTAATGCCTGCTCCAGAGACTCCTCATCCAGAGAACCGAATCCTTCATCCACAAACATGGAATCCAGCCGGATTCCCCCGGCTGAGGCCTGTATCTCATCGGAAAGTCCCAGCGCCAGGGATAACGATGCCTGGAAGGATTCCCCACCGGACAATGTCTTTACGCTTCGTTCCGTTCCGTTATAGTGATCAATGACATTCAGATCAAGACCTGCTTTTTCTTTCTGATTTTTGCTTTGTTCCTGGCGTTTCAGCTCGTACTGGCCGCTGCTCATGGTCATAAGACGGAGATTGGCTCTTCGCAGGATCCGGTCAAAATATGCCATCTGGATATAGGTTTCCAGCTCGATCTTTGCCTTTCCGTTCAGTTTTCCATTGGCTGTATCCGAAAGATTCCTGATCCATGCATATTCTTTTTCCGCTATTGTCATTTCCTCCCGGCCCTTTTGCACTTTCTGAAAAATATCCTGGTTTCCACTCTGAACGGAAAAAAGCTCTTTTCTTTTTTCTGTGAGATCTGCTTTCCTCGCAGTAGTCTGTGCATGCTGTTCTCTGATCTCCGCTTCCGGAATCTCTCCGATCTCTTTTTTCTGCGCTTCAAAAGTCTCTATAGAGGAAGCTATCCTTTCTTTTTCTGACTGAAATCTCTGCAGCGTTTCTTTCACTTTTTTGCTGTTTTCCTTCAGTTCCCCGTATTCCTGCTGCTTTTCCCAAATTTCTTTTTCCAGATCTTCTTTTCCTGCTTTCAAGGCTTCCGATTTCGTACTGTCCGCTTTACAGGACTTATCTTTTTCCGTTTCCAGACGGATCTGTCGGATCTCCTCTGCCGCATTTTGCTGCTGTTTCTGATTCTCGGATGCTTTCATACTCAGGCCGGCCTGCTCTCTGTCAAAGAAATTCTTTTTTTCCTGCAGCTCCTCTTTTTCTTTTTCAAGACGCTCCATGGCATTTTCCACTGTTTTCTTTCTTTTTGTATTTTCCTGTGCTTTCCTGATCTCTTTCTCACTTTCCGTCAGAAGATCCTCACACTGTTCCTGCGCTCTGTTTACCATGGAAGTCAGCTGTTTCCACACAGTCAGAAAATCCTCTGCCTGTCCGTTCCCGTTTTTATTTTTCTTATGGAATTCCTGAAACTCTTCCAGAAGCTCTTCTGCACTGGCTACGATCTGCCTCCAGGATGCATTGCTCTGTTCCTTTAAGCTTCCGGCTTTCAGGCTTTGATCTACAGAATCCTTCTCCATTTTATCCAGCCTGCTTTTCTCGTTATCCAGTGTTTTCTGGTCAACTGTCTGTTCTTCTGAAAGCATTCTGGGATGTGGATGGCTCAGGGAACCGCACACAGGACAGGGCATTTCATCCTTAAGCTCCCGGGCCAGAAGACCTGCCTGTGCATCCAGAAAAATGTGGAATATCTGCTGATAATATTCCCTCTGCTGCTGTGCATCTCTGTAGGCAGACTGATACTTTTTCTGCTGCTCTTTGGTTTCATCATAAAGGCCTCTGAATCTCCGGATCTCAGCAATAAGTCCATTCAGTTCTCTCTTTCTCCGCGTCTGTTTTTCTTTCTCTGTGAGCGCTTTCTGCAGGTCAAGCTCAGAATTTCCCAGCTGCTCCCGTTCCGTTTTCAGCTGCTCCATTTCTTTCTGCTGCTGTTCTTCCTGCCGGATGATCTTTTCCTTTTGCGTCTGACAGTTTTCCAGCTGTCTTTCAATTTCTCTTTGTTCTTCTTGCAGTTGCTCCAGATCCTGGTATTTCTTCAGCTTTTCCTGTTTTTCCCGGATCAGAAGGCCAAGTTCCTCACATCTCTGATCTGCATCTTTATATTTTTCTGCCTCTTCTGACGCCTTCGCAAGTTCCGAAAGAATCTTTTCAAGCTGCTCCAGAGCAAGCGCTCGTTTCTCTTCCAGGCTTCGTTTCTGTGCAGAAAGATTCAGCATGGTTTCCATTGTCCGGAGTTTCTCTTCCAATTCCTTTTCCTGTTTCTGAAGTTCCTTTTCCCGGAGTTCTCCTCTGTCAATAAACAGTTTCAGAAGCTCAAGACTCCGTTCCAGCTTTCCTTCGAATTTCGCTTTTTTAAGCCTTGAAAATTCCTCTTCTTCCATCCCTGCATCCGGCTGGAACTTCACACCATCCAGATACTGGGCGATACTCCGGCGCATCTCATCATATTCTTTATATCTGGAAATAGCCGCATCCCGGAGCTTTATCTGGAGCTGCTGGTAAAGGCCCGTATGAAAAATCTGCCGGAATATCTCCCCTCGCTGCAGAGTTCCTGCCAGCAGCAGCTTCTGAAAATCCCCCTGGGCGATCATTGCGATCTGTGTGAACTGATCGTAACTCAGTCCCAGAAGCTGTTCCACTGCCACAGTAACATCTTTTGCCTTTGTCACCGGCTGTCGGTCATCCGGATAGATCAGCTGTGCCTCAGCTTTCCTAAGAGTCTGTCCGGTGCCTCTTTTTTTCGGAGCCATATATTCCGGACTCCGGCGCACGTGATAAGTTTTCCCCTGATAGGAAAAAACAAGCTCCACAAAGGTCTCTGTGGAAGGCTCTGCATATTTGCTCCGAAACATGGCCGGATCTCTTACCTCTCCACTGGCTCTTCCATATAACGCAAAGGTGATCGCATCAAAGATCGTGGTTTTTCCCGCTCCGGTGTCACCGGTGATCAGGTAGAGACCTCCCTCTCCAAGCTTTGAAAAATCAATCTCTGTTTTGTCCGCATAGGGCCCGAAGGCACTGATGGTCAGTTTTTTCGGTCTCATTGTTTCACCTCCTGGATCTTACGGATCAGATCTTCGGAATATTTCCGCTGTTCTTCATTCATGGGCTGGTTATTCTGCAGTTCAAAAAATTCCTCAAAATATTCCAGCTCGGATTTCCTTTTCACCGTTTCTGTACCTGCGATCTCCTGGTTTTCTCTTGTGCGTCGGTTATCATATTCCAGCCTCATCAGATTCGGATAAACAGTACGGAGCTTCTGCATTACATCTACGATATCTTCTTCATCTGTCAGCGTGATCTGCACATAATCCTCTGTGTTTGTGTCCTGATAACTGGACAGTGATGTGATCTCCATGTATGTGCCTTTTAGTTTTCGCATATCCCGAAGAGGCTTCAGCGGAATCTCCCTGATCCTGAGATTTCCTTTTTCCAAAAGCTCCACAACTGTCACAGATTTCTGCTGTCCTGCCTCGGAAAAAGAATATTTCAAAGGAGTTCCGCAGTAGCGGATGTGCTCGCTTCCCACATTCTGAGGACTGTGGATATGGCCAAGTGCCACATAGTCAAAATCCCGGAACACATCTGCCTCCACCTGGTCAATACCTCCAACGGAGATCTCTTCAGAATCGCAGCGCATGGCACCGACCACAAACTGATGGGCGATCAATACATTGCGATAACGTTTATCAATCTCCATATGTGCAACTGCCGCCTGCACAGCCTCCTGGTAGGTACGGATCTCATCCACACCTTTCTCTCCTTCCAGTCCGTGCCTCACAGTTGCCGGACGCACAAATGGAAGCAGATGGATCCAAACTTCTCCATAGCTGTCCGTTAAACAGTACTTTTCTGTTTTTCCATCGTATACCGGGGACATGCAGATCCCGCTGCTGCTCATGATCTGTGAACCGAAAGCGATCCTTTCCGCACTGTCATGATTTCCGCTGATGGCATACATCGGGATCTTCCGTTTTGCAAGCCTGGTAAGAAACCGGTCAAAAAGCTGCACTGCCTCCGCCGAAGGAACCGGTCTGTCATAAAGATCACCGGCGAGAAGGATCCCATCCGGTGCTTCTTCATCAATGATCCTCAGGATTTCGTTCAAAATATATTTCTGATCTTCGATCATGGAAAACTCATTGACTCGTTTTCCTAGGTGAAGGTCTGATAAATGGATCAGTTTCATCGATCACCTCCTGCGCTCACCCAGCCTCCGAACAGTTCCGGTGCAAGATCGATCTCACAGGCATCCAGTACATCTTTTAGCTGTGAAGGATTGCTGACGCCGGTTACAGGCACAGTCTGGAATGGCTGATGGAAAAAGTATGCCAGAGACAGGGCCTGCAGGCTGTGGCCGGTTTCTTTCTGCAGCTTTAACAGCTTCTGATAGGTGAGAAGGTTTGTCTCGTTCCAGTAGGATCTTTTCATACTTTCTGAAAGACCTGTGATCTGTGTTTCCTTCTCCCGCATCCAGGATGCATCCACCTCTGCATCTGTACAGGAAAGCCCCATTTTCTGAAGTTTTGAAAAAAATCCCATTGCAGTGGAAGAAAACGGAACGGCAGCAGCGCCTGTCTCACAGTGCCACTGATATTCTTCTCTGGAAAACTCCACAAGTGTAGGATCCGGATTTGTATTTCCTCCGGGATTGATTCCTGCAAGACTCCACTGATTGGATACTGCTGTGATCCCTGAAAGATTTTGTTCTCTCAGACACTGAGCAATTTCTTTCAGCCTCTCTGTGCGGTAATTGGAAAATCCATAATAACGGATCCTGCCTTCTTTTTTCAATTCTTCCAGAATATCCACGATTTCCTCCGCCGGTTTCTCCGGATCATCTCTGTGAAGCCAGTAAAAATCCATCTCATCTTTTCCCAGTGTGCGGCAGCTCTCATCCAGATCCATGCGGATATCTTCTTTGTTCACTCTGCTGCGTCCCGGATCCTCAAAGGAATAGTGCGCGCCCTTCGTTGCCACAATAACTTTTCCCTGCATGCCACTCTCTTTCAGCCATTTTCCTATGATCTGCTCACTGCAGTTTCCATGTCCTTTTAGCCATTTGCAATAGACATTTGCCGTATCAATAAAATTTCCGCCTGCGCGTACAAATGCATTCAGAATCTCAAGGCTTTTTTCCAGGTCTGATTTATCTCCAAATCCTGCTGTTCCGAGGCAGATAGGACTGATGTTCAGATCTGTATTGTTCAGCTGTATATATTTCATCTACGTAACCTCCCGTATTCATATATATCTTTTTCTATTATAACTTTTTTCCGTAGATCCGAACAGTATATTTCCCAACTATCCATATACCACGGCACAAAAAAATCCTCCGGCACATGCATGCCGGAGGATTTGATATTCCGTTATCTTAACAATATGATTTATTTGTAAAGTGGTCCATAGTTCTTGCAAGCGCGGAAGTCTGCACCCTCTTTTTCCATACCGAATGCGTTCCAAGCTGCCGGACGATAGATATCCTTCTCAGGAACGTTGTGCATGGATACCGGGATTCTCAGCATAGAGCACATTGTAATCAGGTCTGCACCGATGTGTCCGTAGGAGATCGCACCGTGGTTAGCACCCCAGTTGTTCATTACATCGTAAGCTGTTTTGAACGGTCCCTCTTTGCCATCGCATCTTGGAGCGAACCATGTACATGGCCATGTGTAATCTGTACGTTTCCAGAGCTTGTCAGATACCTCTTCCGGAAGGGCTACTGTCCATCCCTCTGCAATCTGAAGAACCGGTCCAAGTCCTTTTACAAGGTTCAGACGGATCATAGTTGCAGGCATCTGAGCACGTGTTTCATAACGGCTGGAGTATCCGCCTCCACGGAAGTATCCGTTGTCGGCCATACACCACTCTGTATTGTCCATGATCGCTTTCTGGTCTGCCTCTGTAACATCCCACCACTGTTTCATAACTGGTGTTCCGTCAGCCTCTTTAGCCTGTCCGTTAGCATCCAGGCAAGCAGCACCGGAGTTGATCAGATGAAGGAATCCGCCAGCTTCTTTGGCAACACCCTCAAGGTCATATCCTGTAGCTTTCTTAACTGCCTCCGGGCTCCAGTATGTACGAACATCAGCGAAGATCTGAGCACGTCCTGTAAGAAGTTTCATGAACAGCATTCCAAGTCCGTTGAGAACATCGTTCTCTGTAGCAAGGATGTACGGCTCACGAGCGCCATTCCAGTCGAAGGATGTGTTCAGCATAGCCTCTGCGAAGTCACCGTTCGGATAGAAGTCTGTCCACTGTCTCTGGCCCTGGAATCCAGCTGCAAGAGCATTGTGTCCGATTGCTTCCTCGGAGAATTCCGGAGCAAGATTATCACAGCCGTTCATCAGCTCTTTGATGATAACTGCCATCTTAACAACAAACTCGAACTGCTCCTCTTTCTTCTCCGGTGAGAACTGAAGCTCTTCCGGGTTCTTGTCCCAGCCGATCTTGCAGGTCTCTTTTGCCCATTTGAGAGCTTTCTCAAACTCTTCGTGATCGTAGATACCCTCGGTCATACGACGGATGATCTCTACCTCATCAACAGACTCAACTCTCATTCCGAGATAGGACTCGATGAAATCAGAATCGATGATAGATCCGCCGATACCCATTGTTACAGAACCGATCTGCAGGTAGGATTTACCTCTCATGGATGCAGCTGCAACTGCTGCACGGCCGAATCTTAACAGTTTCTCTTTAACGTCTTCCGGAATGGATGTGTCGTCAGCTTCCTGAACGTCATGTCCGTAGATACCGAATGCCGGAAGGCCCTTCTGTGCATGTGTAGCAAGAACGGATGCCAGATATACAGCACCAGGTCTCTCTGTTCCGTTGAATCCCCATACAGCCTTGATGGTCTGTGGATCCATATCCATGGTCTCAGCTCCGTAGCACCAGCATGGTGTAACTGTAAGAGTGATATCTACACCCTCTTTACGGAATTTATCCGCACATGCAGCGCTCTCACCAACACGTCCGATGGTGGTATCAGCAATAACAACTTTTACAGGCTCACCATTTGAATATTTCAGGTTCTCCTCGAAAAGCTTTGCTGCGGATTTGGCCATGTTCATAGTCTGATCTTCCAGAGATCCTCTTACATCGAGGGCTCCTCTACGTCCGTCGATGGTTGGTCTGATACCGATAACCGGATAGCTGCCTACTAATCTGCTCTTTGCCATAGTAACAATTACCTCCTAAATTTATATTCACTATTATAACTTACTGTTTTTTCACGTTCCAACAACTCCTGTCCGAACTATGCTTTTATTATACGATTGCATCTTTTAAATTACTTGTGTTATAATAGCAAAAAACAGTACAATATTCACTTTTTCATATGAGTTCCTAAAAAATCTATAAAATTTAAGAAAGAAGGGTTGTATTTTGCACGATCTTGGAAGAAATGAGGACAGACTTCGAGGTACCTATGAATTTCCTTTTGAATTCCACCACATTGACAGCAGCCATCCACGCTATGTCATGTCCTACCACTGGCATGTAGAATGTGAAATCATGCGTGTATTACAGGGCACTCTCACCGTCACTTTAGACGAAAAAAGTTTTACAGCAAAAGCCGGAGATGTGATTTTTGTCAATAGTGGAGTTCTGCATTCCGGAATTCCTAAGGATTGTATCTATCAGTGCATTGTTTTTGATATAAACATGTTTCTGAAATTTAATTCCGTCTGCACAGAATATATGCAGAAGATCAGCCACCAGGAGCTTCTGATCTATCACCATTTCACTGAAAAGCAGCCTGATATCCAGAGATCAGTGAACTCTCTTTTTGATTCTTTCTGGCAGAGAAAGCCAGGATATGAGCTGATTGTGTTTGGACAATTTTACCACTTTTTCGGATTGGTTTTTGGTAATCATTACTACCTGGAAAGCCTGCGGAAAACCAGACGAGATTACAAGCGCATTGTCCAGCTGAAGCAGGTCGTGGAATTTATTGAAAAGAACTATGCCAGCCCTATTACCCTGCAGGAGCTTTCCGCTTCGGTTTCCATGTCTCCCAAATATTTCTGCCGGTTCTTTTCCGAGATGACGCATCAGACACCAATGGATTACCTCAACCGCCAGAGGATCGAGCAGGCCTGCTGCCAGCTGGCTACCACCGATGATTCCATCACGGAGATCGCCTACCGGAATGGCTTTAACGATCTGAGCTACTTTATCCGTACCTTCAAAAAGTACAAGGGGATCACCCCCGGCAAATATAAAAGGCGCTGAAATATTTTTCCACGTCTTAATGGCACATACCAGAGTATTACATGACAAAAAGCAGGATTTCGCACATATTGCGGATATCCTGCTTTTTGAGGAATTGGGCTGTTATATGTAAATACAGCTTTTTCGGCCTGGCGGAGAACAGTCATGCCGGAACGGATTCCCGTTTTGCAGACGGGCTATGTTCATGTCTTTATGAATACATGCTACTCTTCTGTATGAGAAAAAAAGCCGGCAGGGCAGATTTTCTGCATGAAAAAGCCGATGCAGATCGTGAAGGAGCCTGATCTCTATTCACGCAGTGACCAGCACCAGATTATGTCTTAATTGAAAGCGGATACGATCATCCACCTCACTGCTTGCTTCTGACCAACGGATATCTCACACAGTCGGTCCATCTACTCGAAGGGATTCCACTGCTGCATAGAACTCTGCTTGCGAAATGCCTGTACGCTGCACCGGAACGTGCAGCAGAAATATGATACAGTTAAAAACGATCCGGCCGCACTATAGCCGCCGGATGTTTCCTGCTTGTCTTATTCTAACAAATGCCTCTTTAAAATGCAAGAAATTTCAGAACATTTCGCTCTTCATTTTCCGACGGCAAAAGTCTCTTTCCTACAGATTTTTCACCGCGTCTATAAACCTTTTTCCGTATTTTTCGTACTTGTGCCTGCCGACTCCTGTCACATTCAGCATTTCCTCCTCGTTTCCGGGCTTCAGAATGCACATATGGATAAGGGTTTTGTCGGAAAAGACCATATAAGGGGGGATTTTTTCCTCTCTGGCAATCTCCAGGCGAAGAGCACGGAGCTTCTGAAAAAGGGGCTCATCCTGTTTTCCCAGCTCCCCGACTGCAGATTTCGGAAGTCTGCTCCGTTTCTCTTTTTTCTTCGTCTCCAGCTCTTTTGACATTTTCATTGTGAGGATATGCGCCTCCTCCAGAAGTGACCTGGAAGCGGCGGTCAGCTTCACAATCGTATATCCGTCATCCGTCAGATGAAGATATTCCTTCAGTACCAGATAATTAAAGATCTGCCGCAGCCGGTGTGCAGGAATCTTTGCACAGACTCCATATTCCGGATTTCCATCCATCTCATACTGCCGGATCTTCGCCGTAGATGCACCACGCAGAGTATCCAGAATCACGGTCACCCCATATCTCTGACCACTGCTTTCCACGCACCGGATCATTGCCCTGGCCTCCCGGCTCACATCCTGCTCTTCAAACTCGGTCTGGCAGTTCAGGCAGTTTCCGCAGTAGCTTTTTCCGTATTCCCCAAAATATTTCAGGATGTACTCACGCAGACAATCATGGGTAAAGCAGTAAAAGGTCATCTGCTTCAGCCTCTCCTGATCACGCTCCCGGACAAGGCGCCAGGCTGCCGCTTCCATTTCCTGGTTATCCTGTCCTCTCTCGATAAGATACTGATTGGTAACCACATCCTTCCCGCTGTAAAGCAGGATACATTCCGCAGGATCGCCGTCACGGCCCGCACGGCCTGCTTCCTGATAATAGCCTTCCATGTTCTTCGGCATATTATAATGAATGACATAGCGCACATCGGACTTGTCGATCCCCATTCCAAATGCATTGGTGGCTACCATCACACGACAGCGGTCATAGATAAAATCATCCTGATTGTTCCGGCGTTCCTCATCGGAAAGTCCTGCATGGTATCTGGTAGCCGTGATGCCGTCACGGATCAGCTTTCCACAGACCTCCTCCACCAGCTTTCTGGTGAGACAGTAGATGATCCCACTGTCGTCCGGATGCTCCAGTATGTAATCGTGTACTTCCTTATATTTATCTTTCGGTGTTTTCACTGCAAAATAAAGGTTTTCCCGGTCAAATCCTGTGGTTGTGCAAAAGGGGGCCTGAAGCCCCAGAAGTCTTGCAATATCCTCCCTGACCTCCTTCGTGGCTGTAGCTGTAAATGCACCGATCACCGGTCTTTTTGGAAGCTGTGCCACAAACTCTGCGATCTTCAGATAGCTTGGCCGAAAATCCTGTCCCCACTGTGATACACAATGCGACTCATCCACTGCGATCATGGAAATATCCGCACTCAGCGCAAAATCCAGAAACGCCTCTGTGGTAAGCCTCTCCGGTGCTACATAGATGATCGGATATCGTCCTGCCTTTGCGTAGCGCAAGGCTGTGAAATACTGTCCCTGTGTCAGAGAACTGTTGAGGTATGCTGCTGAGATACCGGCCTGGTTCAGGCTCCTCACCTGGTCCTTCATAAGAGAGATCAGCGGTGATATTACCAGTGTGATCCCTTTCATCATCAGTGCCGGTACCTGATAGCAGATGGATTTTCCTGCTCCGGTTGGCATTACAGCCAGAACATCTTTTCCTGCAAGAAGCGCGTCGATCACCGCTTCCTGCCCTTCTCTGAATGTATCATACCCGAAATGGGTCTTTAAAAGTTCCTGTTTCGTCATAAATCGACATGATCCTTTCTGTTACATTCCCACCGGAACTGTAACGCTTCTCTTTTTCATTGTCGAATCGCTGCTGTTTTCTGAACATTTTATTTTAACATATTTACAGATAAATTGCCAATTGATACAAAAAAATCACAAAGTACTTCCTACCTGCTTTCATGCTATAATGATATAAGAGAAAGAGTCTGTTCATACTGTCCCGTAGCAGCGGACCATGAATTCATGGAGTACCCGGTCCTCTGTTCCGTAACAGCCGGAATGCTCATAAAAAAAGGAGGGTTTGTTATGTGTAAAAGAAAAATAAAAACCATCGAAACAATTTTTTTCCTGATTCTTTTTTCCTTTATTGTACTCCTGCTTCCCCAGGATGCCCACGCCAGAGTCCGCGTCGTGACCAAAGGAACCACTTCCACCATCCGTGATACCGACGGTGTGATCGAGGATGAGTTTTCAGACATTAATTTCCCGATCAACATCAAAAATGCAAACTGTCAAAAACGGATCTATGCCGTGACAGTCCGTGTAAGCTTTTATTCACCCAAGGGAGTCATCCCAAAAAGCACCACATTTTCTATCGATGGAATCAATGTGGTTAAGCTGAGCACTTCAAATTATACACCGCTGGCATACAAGGAGACTTTTTTCACCTACGATGACAACCTGGAGGATGGCTACCTGGAATTCGATTTCGGCAATAAAGAATGTCCGGTACCGGTAGACTGTGACTATGAGGTCACCATCAAACAGGCAGTTCCGGAAATTTTTATCACCAACAACAATTATCTGAACCAGAGCATCCGAACCGGAAAAACCACTTCCATCGGAATTGAGATTTCTGATCCTTACGTAAAAACCATCAGCAAATCAAAATTCAAGGTTACTTCTTCCAACAGCTCTGTTCTCAAGGTACAGAGCATCACTCAGGATTCCAAAAAACGCAGCCGTTTCACAGTTACCCTGAAGGGCATGAAAGCCGGATCCGCAAAGATCACTTTATCCTACCCAAAGGCCACAGCCTGTAAGCTGACCGGAAAAGTAACCTCTCCTTCAAAAACCGTAGCAACCTTCCGTGCTTCCAAAACTACACTCAAGGTTGGCTCCAAGGTCAGCATGCGCTCCCTTATCAATCTAAAGGGCGGTACCAATCTGACCATCAAAAATGCAAAATCCAGCAATCCTTCTGTACTTACCATTTCCGGAAACTATCTTGTCCCAAAGAAAAAAGGGTCAGCCACAGTTACCGCAAACTTAAACGGTGTCAATCGTAAGATCACTATTACCGTATCCGCACCGGCCGCCAAACCTACCGTCAAAAATCTGAAGATCAGTGTTGCCGGTATCAAGTATGGCCCCAATGACATGAAGACCTATTATACCTTAAAATTCACCAATACTTCTGCGAAAACCATCACCACCGCAAAAGTACAGATCACCACAGGTTCCGGTATCTATGACCAGATGTACTGGACCAAGAATCTGACACTGAACCTGAAGCCCGGAAAAACCATGACAAAGACCTATTTCATCCAGAACATGGTCCAGGCACCGGAGAAAAGCGATATTTCCATTAAGTGCCTGAAGCTTAGCTGGAAATAAAACATTTCTCATTTTTCTGTTTATTTTTATCAATTGACAAATACTCGATTCCCATTTAACATAAATTTATCAGACCTGGCAGATGGCTTCTTATCCATTTGCCAGGTTTCACATCAAATAAACGAGGAATCTGAAATGGCTGAAAAAAATACTCAGGAATTACTGACAAAAAGTGATAAGACCAAATACCGTCTGGCAAAATCCATGAAAGAATGTATGCAGTCTTCTTCTGTGGAAAACATCACTGTCAAACAGATTGCAGAAAACTGCGGACTTACCAGGCAGACCTTTTATCGGAATTTTCTGGATAAATATGATCTGATCAACTGGTATTTCGATAAGCTTCTTGCAAAATCTTTTGAACACATGGGACAGGGAAAAAACGTTTACGATGCTCTGGTCAAAAAATTCACCTACATTGAGGAAGAACGTACATTTTTTTCTGTTGCTTTTCGATATGATGAACAGAATTCTCTGCGCCAGCATGATTTTAAGCTGATTCTTGACTTTTATGAGAACCTGATTTGTGAAAAAGCGGACAAACTTCCATCCCAAAATACCCACTATCTTCTGGAAATGTACTGCTACAGTTCCATCTACATGACAGTCCAGTGGGTTACGGGCAAAATTGTGTGTAAACCGGAAGGATTAGCCTCAATTCTGGTTGATGCAATGCCTGAAAAGCTCAAAAAGCTCTTCTTAGAATTGGAAATTCTCAACTAAAACATAATAATTTTTTTGGTAAATATTTCTAAAGTTACAGAAAACGTTACACTCAACCGATTCTGTAACTTTCTTTTTCGCTCTGAAATTGTTAATATAATATCAAAGATATGGCGTGTACAACGCAGAAAGGGATGTAAAGAATTATGTCAAACAGAATTAACTTAAACGGAACTTCTTATCATGGCGCAGGCGCAATTGCCGAGATCGCAAACGAAGCAAAAGCTCACGGATTTAAAAAAGCATTTGTGTGTTCCGACCCGGATCTGATCAAATTCAACGTAACAAGCAAAGTAACTGACATCCTTGATAAAAACGGCCTGGAATATGAAATTTACTCGGATATCAAAGCCAATCCTACCATCCAGAATGTACAGCATGGCGTAGAAACCTTCAAAAAATCCGGTGCTGATTATATCATCGCGATCGGTGGTGGTTCTTCCATGGATACTTCCAAGGCAATTGGAATCATCATTGCGAACCCGGAATTTGAAGATGTGAGAAGCCTCGAAGGTACTGCTCCGACCAAAAAGCCTTGTGTTCCGATCATCGCTGTTCCGACAACTGCCGGTACTGCTGCCGAAGTTACTATCAACTACGTTATCACAGATGTTGAGAAAAAACGTAAATTCGTATGTGTTGACCCACATGATATGCCGATCATCGCAGTTGTTGATCCTGATATGATGTCCTCCATGCCAAAAGGACTGACCGCTTCCACAGGTATGGATGCTCTTACTCATGCAATCGAAGGCTACACAACAAAAGCTGCCTGGGAAATGACAGATATGTTCCATCTGAAAGCAATCGAGCTAATCTCCAAATCACTTCGCGGCGCTGTTGAAAACACTAAAGAAGGCCGTGAGGGAATGGCTCTCGGACAGTATATCGCAGGTATGGGATTCTCCAATGTAGGTCTTGGTATTGCTCATTCCATGGCGCATACTCTGGGCGCTGTTTATGATACCCCGCATGGCGTTGCATGCGCTATGATGCTTCCGATCGTTATGGAATATAACCAGGAATGCACAGGAGAAAAATATCGTGAGATCGCACGTGCAATGGGTGTTAAAGATGTAGACTCCATGACACAGGAAGAATACAGAAAAGCTGCTATCGATGCAGTTAAAAAACTTTCTGTTGATGTTGGAATCCCGACAAAACTGGATGCTATCAAAGAAGAAGATCTTCAGTTCCTGGCAGAGTCCGCATATGCAGATGCATGCGCACCTGGAAACCCGAAAGATGCAAGTGTGGAAGATCTCAAAGCTCTGTTCAGAAAGATTATGTAATTGAAACGCAAATATATCATTGATATTGCTCATCTATACAGTAGGCAGGTCCCAAGGACCTGCCTACTGTATATGTTCCTATTTGCTTTTAATTTGTAACTCTGATATTTTTCCCTGCACCTTTTGCCCGAAGGATCTTTTTATAAAGACTGTTCTTCTGCTTTGGTACTTTTACCGTGCAGTTGAATTTGATTCCTTTAAATGCACTATTTCCTGTACGATTCATGGAAAGACTTTTTGTACTGATTTCCATGTTGCTCAAAGCTTTACAATTCAGAAATGCTTTCGCCCCGATCGTTGTGATATTTGCTCCCATTTTCACTGACCTTAGTCTGGCAGCTCCGGCAAATGCAGAAGTACCTATGGATGTGATCCTGTAAGTAACGCCTCCGATTTTAACTGTTGCTCCGATATTCAATGTCGTACGTGCAGTTTTGTCTGTGACTCCGTTTACACTCACTGTCCCTTTTCCATTTGTTGCTGCTCCTGTCACTTTATATTTCACTTTATTTACTGTAATTAACGCATTTTTTGCCAGTGTGATCTTAAATGTTTTTGTAACCGTTCCACTGTATTTTCCTTTGCCCTTGATTATGACCTGTGCAGTTCCAATGTTTCGATTCTTCTTATAAGTTACTGTATAATCCACATCTTTCTTCAACGCTGTATTTCCAGCTTTTACTACAGGAACCGGTGTTCTGGCACTGCCGTTATAGGAGACACTGCCCGCGCTAAGATAAACATTGGGACCGCTAAGTTTTCCACCGAGACTGTTAAACTGAATTCCTTCTGTCTTTTTTGCATACTCTTCTGCAGCTGTACTGACATATCCGTATAACTGAAATTTTTCCTTCGGGAAATATGGCACTGCTGATATATAATAAACACCCGGCCGGGTTTTGTCCGCAACTTTCGTAAGTTTCATGCCAAGTGCATGAATACCAATCCGCTTTACTCCTGACGGAACTGTGATCTTCTTTAATTTCGGACAGTCTCCAAATGCCCTCTCCGCAATTTCTGTAACTGAATCACCTATTTCCACTTTTTCCAGATTTTTACATCCTTCAAAAACCTCTGCCCCAATCTTACCACTTTTTACAGTTACCTGTTTCAGATTCGAAAGCTGTGCGTGCCACAGGCATCTTCCGTCCTCACCCAGAAATGGTACTGTCAACTTCTCAATACCACTGTCATCAATAAACAGACTGGAAAGCGTTTTTACACTGTCTGGGATTACCAGTTCTTTTAACGCTGGAGTCTCTTTAAATGCGCCTGTGCCAACGGATGTAATACCATCACTCAATATCACAGAGGAAAGATTGCTGCAGTTTGAAAAACAATACTGTGGAATAGCAATTTTTCCTGAAATTTTCGCACTTTCGAGGTCTTCGATCCCGGAGAAAGCATTACTTAAAAGTTTCAACTGACTGTCACCTTCTACAACTACGTGCTTTATGCTTCCGTTCAAATTGTCAACTTCACAGACCCCTGGTCCGACTTTAAGTGTATCCAGATTATCAAACCAGCCTTTCACTTTTCCCGCCTGAATCTCAACTGTCTTCAGATTTTTACAGTCGTCTGCCATTCCTCCATCAAATACAGTTTCCGCTCCGGTTACCGTTACTTTTTCAAGTGATGGTAAATTCCACAGGATATCACTTCCAATTTCTTTCAACTTCGGTGGAAACACTATTTCTTTCAGACTGTCACATCCGATAAAGCCGCCCTGCCCTATAGATGTCACATTATCCATTTTTATGGAAGTCAGGTTTTTGCAGTAACTAAGTACCCCTTCACTTAACGTTTCTACCTGATTCAGATCAATGTCCGAAATCCCGGTTTCCGAAAATGCCCAGGAACCAATGCTTTTAATGTTATCCGGAATCTCTATGGTTGTGAGCGAAATGCACCCTGAAAAAGTCGTCATTCCTATAGTATCGTAACTGCCATTTTCCAGCGTTACTTCTTTCAGATTTTTACAGTCTGAAAATCCATGATAGCCAAGGTCTTTAACATCCGGCCCAATATAAACTTTTTCCAGACCATCTAAGTCTCCAAACACAACTCCTGTAGGATTTCTGTAAAGGGAACCTCCATAAATCTGTATTTCTTTCAAAGAAGCATCATTACTGAACAGATTATTTCTGTATTCTCCATCTTTACACCTGAAGATTGCCTTCTGTACATCAGTATCTGCAAATGCACTTTCTTCAATAAGTTTAACATTTTCCGGGAAAACAACTTCTCCTGTGAGACTGGAACATTTCTCAAAAGCACTGCTTCCGATACTCTCCAGATTACTTCCGAATTTTATTCCCAGCAGTCTCTCGCAGTTATAAAACGCCTCCATCCCTATGGAAGTAACATTTTCCATTCCTTCTATTTCTTTCATCCTGCATCCGTTAAATGCAAATGCTTCTATGGTTCTTACATTCTTTCCAAGGATCACCTTATCTACGTAGGCATGCTCAAAAGCTGACATACCGATCGTGGTGACATCATCCGGAACAACAACTGTCCCTTTTACCATTCCGCCATAATTATAGCTTTTCAGAACTCCATCCTCAATTGTGAATTCCGCCTCATCCGAACTGTTTCCTTCTATTGCTTCTTCTGTTCCATCCACAAATCGTTTTTCCGTTTCCTGTACTGCCAGATCCGTGTCTTTCTCCACCACTTCCGGATCTTCCATCTGTAATCCTTCCTCTGCCGGTTCAAGCGCTCCTTCTTCCGTTGCCGGCACCTCTTCTGAATCCAGACTTTCTCCATCTGTAAAATCGGTTTCACTTGACATCTCCTGTTCACAGGATTCAACCGAAATATTTTCCGCAGCATATACCACGTTTTTGCAATTTCCAATATTCCCGGCTGCCAAAATCATACTCACCAATCCTGATAAAATAATTATTTTCTTCTTCATACCTCTCACTCCTCCCTTGATGAGTTCGCTATGTTTTCTGTCATTTTAATTTTATCTCACAAAAAATCAAAATACAATTGTCCTTTTTGACGTAAAAAAGACCGATTATGGATTTTCCATAACCGATCTTCTCATTTGTGAAATGCATAGATCAATATTTTATAATCTTACTTTTACAGTACATCCTTCAGTACCTGAAGTCCATACTCCGCGAGGCTGTGGTCTTCTTCGCCGGTTCCGCCACTGACGCCGAGACCACCAATGATGGTATCTCCAACCTTCAGCGGTACTCCGCCTGCAAAGATCACGATCCCGTCGCCCATCTTATCCAATCCGTAAAAAGTTCCTCCCGGCTGTGCCAGTTTGGAAAGCTCCATGGTGGACATCTTCACAGCTACAGATGTATAAGCCTTTTTCATGGCTACATCAAAGCTTACGAGAAAAGCTCCATCCATTACATGAATGGCAATGGGATTTCCATCCGGTCCGCAGATGGCGATCACAGATGGCTTGTTCCTGCGGCGGGCTTCCTCCTCGATCTTCTCGATCAGGCGTTTGGCAGAATCCAGTGTGATACGTCCCTGAATGCCCATCCGTTTCAGCACTTCCTGGATCATTGCTTCATTTATCATTGTATCTCCTCCTGTGGAGCTGCTCTGTGTTTCTGTCGGAGTTACGGTGTGCTCTGCCCTGACCGCTTCCGCAGCTACTTTTGTTGCAGGATCTTCCGGATGTTTCTCCTCAGACACTGCCGGCTCTGTCTGCACAGATGTGCCTGGCACAGAATCAACAGAAAGGCTTCTGCCCTCCTGTTCCCTGGCATCTGCATATCTGGCAAGCAGATACAGATAATCCGCCAGACGGTTCATATATTTCTTTGTTCCTGTGTCAGAACCAAACTTCACACTTACCGCTGCCAGAGCTCTCTCTGCTCTCCTTGCAACAGTACGCGCCACATCGATCTCTGCGGAAAGGCGGCAGGCTCCCGGAAGGATAAATTCCTTCGGTCTGTTAAAAAGCCCCTCCATCCGGTCGATCTCTTCCTCCAGAAGTTCGGTCTTCTCATCGTGGATCTTATATTCTCTGTTATATGGATCCGCAACCCCGGCCATGACCTTGATCAGGGTTTTCTGGATCTTCTCCAGGAAATGAAGGATGTCACCGTCATTCAGCATAGTCTTCACCAGACCGATATGGCTGGTAAGCTCATCTATGGTACCCACTAGCTGGATCCTGTCATCGGATTTGGATACGTTTTTTGTATGGACAAGGTCTGTCATGCCTTTGTCTCCACCTTTTGTATAAATGTTCATAACGGTTCATCTCCTGCTGCTCCCGGCCCGTAAAGGGGCTTGAACGGAAGCTTTTTTATGGTTCTTGCACTGTTCGCGCCAAGATTTCTGCACTGGCGGAATGTAGGTGCGATCAGTTCAAAAACATTTCTTCCTTTTGGAAGGCGCTGCATCTGCATGGCCAGACGGTTCTCCGTGATCCCGATCCCCGATCCCAGCATGGAATCTGCTGCAGCCTCATAGCTTAAAGTATCAAGATCTCCAGCCTTTTCTGTCACCTGGTACAGAACACCTTCTTCTTCGATCCCGGCGCATACCTCCCGGAGAAAATCCCGGTCCGCATGATCCGTATATATGATGATCGATGGCTTGTTTACTACCATCATTTTCTCCTTTTCCGGTGGATGCGCTGCATCCGTTTTTAAGTATAGTCGTTTCCCTGCAGGATTTCAATACTGATTTCCGCAGGAAAATATATTCTTTGTCACTGTCCCAGATAGGACATAAGCAGTCCGGTTGCCACTGCATTTCTCGGTCCTTCCGTGCCACGGATATTTCCACGTCCGCAGACGATCCGGTATTCGGAAAGAGCCTGCATCAGCATTTCCGGTATCTCAAAATCCTCTGCGGAACCACCTACCAGAACAACATTTGGTATGTTCCGGAGGTTCCTCTCCGGTGCCACTGTCTTCAGCGCACGGATCGCATTGCGTACAAAAACCTTCTTCTTGGCTTCCCGTCGTACTTCCAGGATCCGCTCCATGGGGATATCTTCCTCCACCCGAAGCATTTCTCCCGGTGCAAGCAGTACCACATGTCCATAATACCTCGGATCAATGGAATCCTCAAAAAACTGCATTGCTCCATTTTCCAGCCGCATGTGAAAAAGACTTTCGACTTTTCCCATGGGATAACGTTTGATCTGCTCTGCCTCCGCACGGCTCTTAAGGCCCAGCTCCGTCTGGATCAGCATAGTCACCAGCTCACCGGCACCAGCCTGGTGTGTGGTCCTTACGCTTCCGTCCGGCTCCAGAACCGCCGCATCCGTAGAACCGCCGCCCATGTCCAGGATCGCCAGCGGAAGTTTTGTTCCCGGCGTAGTCATGGCTCCAAGAGAAGCCATCACAGCTTCCACGCCGGCCACCACAGCCCGGACATGGAGTTCTTCTTCCAGCTTCTGTGCGATCTGCTGCATCGGCAGATGCTGTGTTTTTACCATGGCTGCAATGCCCACTGCTTTTTCCATGCAGGTCTCTCCCGCAAGAGCTCCGGATATCTCCACCGGTGCCAGTGTATCTACTGCCAGGATATCCGTGATCCGGATATCTCTTCCCTCGGCCTGTGAAACATCTGCCATACTGGATTTGATACGGTTCAGCATATTTCCCACATTGGTAGACTGCTCTCCGTCAATATCCCGGATCTCACCGGCCTCATCCAGTACCTTCATGATCTCGTCCGCACCGGAATCAATGCTGATCGTCCTCTCTTTTTCGCCGTGGAAGGTGATCGCACCTGCCGGAAGGACATTTTCCCGGACATTGCCGTTGGGCGTACGGATCACAACTGCGCTCCGCTTGCCGATCAGGCTCTTTGCGATAGGCGTTACCATCTTGGTTTCTTCCGCATTCAGTTTAAGAAGTGTGGCGATCCCATATGGGTTGGACAACATCCGGATGCTGGTTCCAGGAAGCGCCACTTCAATGGCCGCCTGTTTTCCCTCCGGGACTTTGTCAATGTGACAGACTTCGTCCACAATGGGGATCTTTCTGTCCAGACGGTTTTCCACAAGAACAGCTTCATCTGCCTGCAGGATCAGTCCCCGGATCTCCCTGATGGAAAAATACCGGTTCAGTTCCCGGGCCACTTCCTCATAGGAAAATCCTGCGGAAACAGCCACGATATACGGTTTTTCTGGAACTCCGTGTTCCAGATTTTCAAGGCGGATCAGTTCCCCCACAGCTTCCCCTGCACCGGCAGGTGTGGACGGATTATGTCCGATCATGGAGGATTCCGTGATAATGGTTTCCGTGATGGTCTCCATTGCCGTATCACCGATCACCGGCGCCGCCTCATTGAGCCGCACCAGATCCAGATCAGCAACAGATCTTCCCACTGCATCCATAGCCTCCCCAAGGGCAGCCTTGATCCCGTGGACATTGGGAAGTGTTCCCTTGGTTCCGGTGGTCATCCTGGACGCACTGGAAAGAAAACGGAATGTGCCGTTATCTTCCACTGCTCCAATACATACTTCTGTTGTGGAATTTCCAATATCTACACCAGCGATCAGTTTCAAAGAAGTATTCCCCTTTTTTCATAAACTTCAGCAGCCTCAAGGACCAGTTTTGCACAGTGAGGTGCCTGATATTTTTCAAGAAGTTCTTTTGCCATCAAAACCAGTTCTGTCTTGGTGGCACGGTTCGGACGAAGCTTGTTGTACATGTTCAGTATCACATCGTCCGGTACATTTACCAGCTCTGCAGCCCGCTCAAAATTGGCTTCCATCTGCGGATTGTCTGCCTCTGCTGCCACAGCACCCTGACGTTTCAGCATCTCTGCGGAGATCTTGATATCTTCCGCATTGAGATTGCCTTTTTTTACTTCATCCAGAGTGATCTGGGAAAGCTTCTTTCCGGTTTTGGAAGTGATGGTATCTGCTTCGTTTTTTCCTAATGGATAACTCATTTCGTGCCCTCCCATACGATGATCCCTTTTTCCGGGTCCAGCTGCTCGGTTTCTATGATATGCATCAGCGCTGCCTTTACCTGAAATTTCGCGCGGACCATAGGATCGTTGGTACACTCGATGGGTGTTACCCTCTCACCTTTTACATATTTTGCAGCATTTTTTCCGATCTTACGATAAGTATCCAGATCCATCAGAGGTGCCTGGGGAAAAAGCTCCAGGTTTGACAGAGGATACAGATCTTTCTGGTGGATCACCGTGGTTCCTTTTGACTGAAGCCCGATGCCGATACCGGAACCGGAAAGTTTTGCTGCTTCAAGCCCCATAAATCCTACATCAGAAGTATCCAGGACTTTTACGACACGGGATGTCATTCCCTCTTCTTCTATTCCTGCACAGATATTCTTAAGCACTTCGGTAAGGGGGATCCCTGTGATCGTCTCTTTGATCTCTTCACCAAAAGCAGCCCCCACACCGATCACAACTTCTTTTGGATCGGTTCCTTTCTGTGCACGCACGGCGCCTTCGTAGGAATGTTTCGGACGCATTCTCGTTTTTCCCTTCAGGGGATTTTCTGACTGGGTGACAGCATTTCCTGTCTGCATACTTTCAGGAAGCTGTCCGCCGTTGTTTTTTAAAACCTGCTCCACAACTGCTGCAGTAATGGAACGGATCAGTTGTTCATTCATCTCCATCTTTACAGCCTCCTAAAACTGATTTACATCGATCCTGTGAGGGATCGCCTTGATCTCTTCCCAGCGTTTTCCATCTACACGGTATCCGGTTCCAGGCCCCTGATAATCATTTGGCGTATTGACACCGGACATTACCTGAAATTCTTCATCCAGGATCGCCGCTGTGTGCATGTAGTCACCGATCACACGCTGTTTCAGCATATTCAGGATGCTCTGGGCAAGATCCTCAAAGCCACTTTCTGCAAGGGCTTTTACCACGTCAACACCTGTGATCCCCCGTTTCATAAAATCATCTGCAGCCATCAGATCCGATGCCACATCACGTTTCAGTGTATCCTTGCTGCCATGAGCATAGGTCACTGCTTCCACCTGTTCATCGGTGATCTCGGTAAGTCCAAGATATTTGAATACCGCCTGGACTGCTTTTCCGGCCTCACGACGTACCCGGATCACATCTTCTTCCTTAACAGGACGAAGACCGCCATCTACCTGCATATCTCTCTGCAGGACGTTGTAATCATCAAAATCTTCCGCATCGAAATTGGAACCTGCAAACATATTGTCATAGTTCGGTTCTGCAGCATATCCTGAAAAGATGAAATCCGTTCCTGGCATAAACTGAAGCATGGTCCTTGCAGTTCTTCGCATATCGGAGTTGGAAAAACTCTGGTCATTGGAGGATGCACATTCCAGTCCCAGAAGTGCGGCAACCAGATTTTCTCCCATAACTTCCCGGATTCCGGATGGAACACTGGCCGCTACACCGATACAGCTTACGGAACCATTCTGGATTCCCTGGCTTCCTGCACCCTTGGTCACATAAAGGCATCTGCATTCCAGATAGAGCATGGATTTTTTCTCACTGCTGCCCATAAGGACCTCGGAACCAGAACCGGATGTAAAACGTACCTTCAGGCCACGGGAAGCATAGGCAGAATTCAGAAATGCCTTGGAATAAGGTGTATCATCTCCGTCAACAAAAACTTTTTCTGTTCCATATACAGAAAGTGTTTCCGCATAAGTGGTCAGTCCACGGATACCCAGTTCCAGCTCGGTGGCTTCCTCAACCGCACACTGAGTCAGCACGCCCTTTCTTCCTGCCTGGGAACCGATAAGGAGCGCGATCGCATTAAACGGTGCATATCTTGCTACTCCTGTTGTTGTCTCTTCCTCACGGAAACCTCGCAGTGCCCCCTCTGCCGCATCTGCCGCGATCTGTACCGGATCATCCTTCAGATTGGTGATGTGTGCCTGGTTTCCAGGTACTTTTCTGGCACGCATCTTCTGCATGCCCATCATCATCTCGACCACGTTCAGATAATTGATCACTTCCACCATCTTCGCCGGAGTGATGCCGGAAACGATCTTTAGGATCTCTTTGCGGGGAGTCTCTATATCTACGATCTTCCGTGCGATCTCCAGAGAGGAAACCTTCATGGATTCTTCCGCACGATCGATGCGGATGGCATAATCCGCAATAAACTGATCGATGAAATCAAAATCTTCTCTGGCCTTGCCGTCCAGTTCTGTGATCACTCCGTCTTCCACTTTTACGGAAGGCTTGGGATCATATGGACTTTTCATTGCCACAAAACCCATTTCCGGCCATTCATCGATAAAGCCGTCACGATTCACTGGCCGCGCATCCAGTGCTTCTATTCTTTTTGATCTTTTCATAGTAATCTACCTTTACATATGTGCAGTCTTTCAAAAAAGGAAGAGACTAGTACCACGCTACTAGCACAAAAGGGACCGAAAAGCCGGTCCCTCCTGCATCACCCTTCGGCTTTTAAAAAGACCAAAGTTTTGTATAAATCTTAACAATATCCTCTTTCTTCGGAACACGTGGATTTGCCACTGTGCAGGCATCTGCAAGTGCCATATCTGCCATCTTGTCAACGGCTGCGAAATAAGCATCCGGTGTGATCGTCTTCATCTCTTCGATGGTAAGCGGGATATTCATCTCTTTCTGCATAAACTGAATCCAGTTTACAAGAGATCTGACACTCATAACTTCGTTATAATTGCTCAGTCCAAGAAGATGTGCAATATTGGAATATCTCTTTACTGCCGGAAGATATTCCTTCTGGCTTCTGCTGCGTTTGTTGATATTTGCATTATATTCAACAATATGCGGCAACAGCATCGCATTAGCTCTTCCGTGAGGAATATGGAAAATAGCACCCAGCTGATGAGCCATACTGTGTGTGATACCAAGTCCTGCGGCATTAAAGGAAAGTCCTGCCAGACAGGATGCTACATGCATTTTCTGTCTTGCATGCATATCATTACCATCAACATATGCACGGTAAAGATATACACCACAGATCTCAATGGATTTCTCTGCAAGTGCAGAAGTAAACTCATTGTGATTGATGCTGACATAAGACTCAATTGCATGAGTCAGAACATCCATACCTGTATCTGCTGTGATCGCAGGTGGAACACTGCGTACAAGTTCAGCATCCAGGATCGCCTCATCAGCTGTCAGGCTGTCTGAGATCAGCGGATATTTCACATGTGCCTCTGTATCATTTACAACTGCAAAAGAGGTAACCTCGGAACCTGTACCACTTGTTGTAGGAATGGCAACCAGTCCAACCTTTCCGTAATTGTTGATCTTCAGGGCAAACTCACGGATTGCCTTGGAGGAGTCGATGGCAGAGCCACCGCCTACTGCAACGATCGCTTCCGGCTGATACTGAAGGAATTTTTTGACTCCTTCGGCAATTTTTCCAACCGGAGCATCCGGAACAACATCACAGAAAATATCAAATTCTTTTCCACCTGCCTGAAGCGGTTTTGTGATCATATCGATCATTCCGCTTTTTACAACAAACGGATCTGTGACAATAAGGACTCTTTTGTATGGAATATCTTTCAGTCTTCCCAGGGCATCAGCTCCAAAATGGATGGCTGTTTTCATTTCAAATGTATTCATAGAAACTGCTCCCTCTCGTCATACCGAAACACAGTTCTCTTTTGTCTGCCTGTGTTCGGATAAAGTAAAGCGGATCTCCGCATTCCGCATACACTGCATGCTCATGAACATGATCGTTTCACGATATATGTTCAATCTATTTCGGGTAGATGCATTCGATCTTATGCCTGTTAAAATGATCCAGCCACTTTTCAGACGGTTTTTTGTCTGTGATGACCGTCTCGATATCCCGCAGCTGTCCTGCCACGGAAAAAGCAGTCTGATCAAATTTCGTGCTGTCTACCACCAGAATACGCATCTTTCCGGAATTGATCATGGCCTTTTTTGTTGTTCCAAAGGCTTCTTTGGATTCCATGATCCCCATATCCTCGTTTAATGCCTTACAGGAAAAAATAACCTTGTCCACATAGTAAGAACGGATCACTTCTTCGGTTCTGGCACCAAGGAAGGCAAGATACCCCTCCTTCATCACTCCGCCGGTGGAAATAATATTCCATCCGGATACATCAGAGAGCTCCAGAAGGATCTCCATAGAATTGGTAACAACGGTGAGACGTTCTTTTTCTTTCAGCGCCTTGGCCACAAAAACTGCCGTTGTGCTGGCATCCAGAAAAATATGATCTCCGTCATTCACCATGGAAGCAGCAATCTCCGCCATTTTCTGCTTTCCCTGTACATTCTGGTTTTTACGAATATTAAATGGTAAATCAATACCGACATCTTCGTTGATCACCGCACCGCCATAACTCTTTGTGGCAAGTCCTTCTTTTTCCAGCTTGTCCAGATCACGGCGGATAGTTTCTTCTGAGACATTGTAAAGCTGGCTTAGTTCACTTACAACAACCCTTTTCTCTTCCTGTAATTTCTCGAGAATCAGATTTCTTCTCTCTAACGCTAGCATAAGATGCCTCCTTTTCAGATGTCATTGCAGGGATATCCTTCAAAAGGATATCCCTCAGATATAAAGACAATATTAAAGGATCGTATCGATCATTCTCTTGTCCGGATGAGCGATCACTGAGGAATCCATGTACATTCCTTTTTCAGCTACCAGCTCTTTTGCTCTTTCGATAGAAGCCTCTACTGCAGAAACCTCACCGGTAAGGAGCATGTAGGATTTACCGCACATACCCTTGGCGATACGAAGCTCGATCAGATCAACGATAGCTGTCTTAGCTGCCTGATCTGCTGCCTCGATGATAGATGCTGCATCATAGGTCTCAAGAATTCCCAGGGCACTGATCTCCTCGACCTGTGTGGTTCCGTAGATTGCCGGGAAAATGGACTCATGCGGATTACCCAGTACAAAACTGTCAATGCATTTGTCCTCGTATGTTGTTACAGCTGTGTCTACAGCAGCTTTCACTGCGCTTAAATCTCCGGTGATAATTGCAATATATTTTCCCGGACATACTGTCTGCGCCTCCACGATCTCTACTTCAGATGTCTTAACCATGGCATCTGCTGCAGTGATACCAGCTGGTGTGGTTTTAAACTCAATCATTCCGATTGCTCTACTCATTTTGTGCACGTCCTTTCTAATTTCTTGCAATTACAACATGGCGGTCTGTCACTTCTGTAACCTTACCACTGATGGTTGCATGGATTCCGACACTTAATCCCTGTGCAGGCTGTGCGATCATCTGACCTTCTGTTACCATATCGCCTACATTTACGATTGCCTGTGCCGGTGCACCGATATGCTGGCTTAAGAGAACCTTTACCTTCGATACGTTTACAAGCTCTTCCTGAAGCGGTGCATCCTTGTCATATCTGGTAAGTCCCAGACGTGCCATCAGGCGCTCCTCAGGAACCTTGCGGTATTCTCTTGACTCCTGTACCGGCTTCGGCTGAACACCCTGAGGTGGTCTGATCCCGGCCTTACGAAGTCCACCTTTCATATCTGCAAGCAGTGTTCTCGGAGCCAGGCTCTGCGGACACGCATACATCTCGCAGACACCACAGGAGCTGCAGAATGCAGAATTGATATAAGGATTTACATTTCTGAAATCCTGATTGGATGCTGCCATCATGAACATTGCCGGATCGATCGGGTGTCCCAGATTATGTCTCGGGCAAAGATCGGTACATGTATGGCAGTGGCAGCAGATGGATGCTGCTCTCTTTAAATCTATGGAAGAAGTCCGCTGCTTCTTCATGACAATAACATGGTCCTTTGGAAGAACCAGGATTGCGTTCGTTGTTTTGGTAACCGGGTCGGAACCATTTCCGATACGTCCCATCATCGGGCCGCCAACGAAATATACAGGATCCTTTACAGTTGTACCGCCTGCCTGGGCAACAACCTCTTCCAGTGTACATCCCAACGGAACCTTCACTGTAACAGGATTCTCAACCTCAGCAACAACGGAAACATACTTACATGTGACCGGTTTATGTTCTTCTACCGCGCGGTATACATTGTAGAGAGTCTCTACATTAAATACGGCTACTCCCTGCTCGATCGGCAGTCCTCCTGGCCGTACCACACGTCCGGTTGCCTCATAAATAAGAACAACCTCATCACCCATAGGATAAACCTCATCAAGAAGATGGATCTTAACCCTCGGGAATTCTTCGATATGCTGATTTAAAGCATTGATCGTCTGTACATAAGATTTTTTGATTCCGATAATGGCCTGGGAAGCTCCTACCGTCTCCGCAACCATATCGAATGTTTTCATGATCTCGTATGCGTGCTTCTCCAACAACTGTCTGTGAAGTTTCAGTAATGGTTCGCACTCTGCACAGTTCATGAGAATGATTTCTGCTTTGTCTGTCAGCTTCATGTATGTAGGGAAACCTGCTCCACCTGCTCCGACAACACCATTCTCCTGCATAATTTTCTGTAATTCTTTGATATCCATGGCGTTACTCCAATCCTGCACCGTCATCTACGATTCCGACGATTGCGGCATCTACCGGTGCTGTTTCTACGCCGCAGCCAATTCTTGCTGCGCTTCCTTGTGCCACCAATACATATTCGCCGATTCCCGCACCGATGATATCGATGGCAACAATCTGGCTGTGCTCGGCTTTCATATGATGCACCGGCTCCACGATCATGAATTTATTTCCTATCAGTTTTTCACTTTTTCGTGTGGAAACAATACTTCCAACTACTTTGCCTACGATCATATGAGCCTCCGTTTTTCTCTATATCCTCTGCTGGGGATGCCGAAAACGGCATCCCCGAAGGAGGAATATTATTTGATTATGGTAACTGTATTGCCTGTGGCAATTCTTGCTGCATTTGCTTCATCTGTATCAATATGCATTTCCAGTGTAAAGCTGTCATCAACACGGATCTTAACCTGATTAAAGATCGTTCCGCGCTCATTGTCAGCTTTGACGGAAACAACATCACCATCATGTACACCCGCAGCCTGGGCATCCTTCGGAGCCATGTGGATGTGACGCATAGCCACAATACATCCCTCTTTCAGATAAATGGCGCCTTTCGGTCCGACGATGGCGATCGGTGCACTTCCTGCAAGATCACCGGACATACGTACCGGAACCTTCATTCCCAGCTTGATCGCATCTGTTGCGGAAACCTCAACCTGTGATTTACTGCGGACAGGTCCGAGGATCCTTACATTCTCGATCGCACGGAGCTTCAGTCCCACAATGGTAACTGTTTCGTTGGATGCAAACTGTCCGCCCATCAGATCCTTTTTCTTTGTGAGCTGATAGCCTTCTCCGAACAGTGCCTCCACATGCTCCTGCGTCAGGTGAATATGTCTTGCGGAAACTCCGATAGGAACAACGAAACCATTGCCCTTGTCTTCGTTTTTGTTGATCGCATCGATCACCATTTTTGTGATCATTTCAATATTATTCGTTTCCAAGAGTACACCTGCTTTCTTTCGGTTTCATGACTGAACTTAACTCAAAACACACCGGCCGGAAGCCTTAATGGCCCTCAGGCCGGTGCGTCTTGGAACTGATCAGTTAGATTATTTAAGAACCGGAAGGATTTTCTCTACGTCTGTATGAGGTCTCGGAATTACGTGTGTAGCTACAAGCTCTCCAAGTCTGGATGCTGCTGCGCTTCCGCTCTCTACTGCAGATTTAACTGCTCCTACATCTCCACGAACCATAACTGTTACAAGACCGGAACCGATCTTCTCTGTTCCTACCAGAGCAACGTTAGCTGCTTTACACATCTGGTCAGCTGCCTCGATAGCTGCTGTAAGTCCTCTTGTCTCAACCATTCCTAATGCTTCCTGTGTCATGATCATATCCTCCTTGTGGATTATAAATGCTTTATTTGTTCTGTTTACTTCTGACTATTTTGGTGCAGCAGCTTATTTTTTGCTGCTGTTTTTGCTTTCCAGTGCTTCTTCCGGATTTTCTTGCTGTCTCTTTTTCCATCGGCTTGCACTCAGCTCAACCAGTTTGACGATTTCCTCGTGGGGATTGGCAATTACCGCATAACTGGCAGGCTTCTTGATAGCCTGCTCTACTGCTGCATTGACAGCTGCTGTAACTGCTGATACATCGCCTTGTACGATCAGGGTCACCAGTCGTCCGCCCAGCTTACGCTCCCATGACGCCAGCTCAACGTCTGCCGTTTTGCACATGATGTCCAGGGCATTGATCGCCGCAACTACACCAGTGATTTCTATAAATCCATATGATTTTCCCATGAGCGAACTCCTTAACTAATTTCTATTCCTCTCAAAGCCTGAATCAGAGCTTTGGAAGGATTTTCTCTACGTCTGTATGAGGTCTCGGGATCACGTGTGTAGCTACAAGCTCTCCAAGTCTGGATGCTGCTGCGCTTCCGCTCTCTACTGCTGCTTTTACAGCGCCTACGTCTCCACGAACCATAACAGTTACAAGACCGGAACCGATCTTCTCTGTTCCTACCAGAGCAACCTCTGCTGCTTTTGTCATTGCATCTGCTGCCTCGATCGCAGCTGTGAGGCCTCTTGTCTCAACCATTCCTAATGCTTCCTGTGCCATGATTCTATCCTCCTGAATCCTATTCGTTACTTTTTTATCATATATGATTCCGTCACTTTTGTAAAGTTAAGTTACGGAATCCTCTCAATCTTTATCCAGGGCGCTGATCTTCAGCATTTTCTGTGTACCTGGTTCCGGGTTGGGGATTATGTAATGCTGTACCACACCTGTCATGCTCTCTGCGACCTTCATGCCGGCTTCTACCGCTGCTGTGACATCTGACACGCTTCCGCGGTACTTGATGCAGACAAGAAGCGGTACTGGCAGGCTGTCCGCATTCGCCGGTTTATTCTTATCGAATACCTCCAGGTGGACATTTGCAGCCTTGCACCCGGCGTCAGCTGCCACAAAGGCTGTCGCAAGTCCGAAGACCTCCAGAATTCCTACAGCTTCTGCCATGTTGCTTCTCCTTTCCCGTTAAGGTTATTTGTTAACAACCGCGATCTTAAGACCTGTCATTGCCAGGTTCTTCTCAAGTGCCTCGTTGATCTCTTCCAGCGGATACTTGTCAGTGATCAGCTCAGACATTGGAAGTCCGATTGCTTTTGCTCTCTTAAGGAAATCAAATGTTGTTGCATAATCTCTGAGGTTGTATACCCAGGAACCAACAAGGTTGATCTCTTTGGAGCAGAGGTCGAAGTGCGGGTTGATGGTTGCATCTCCACCGTTGATGAAGAATCCAAGCTCGCAGAGGCCGCCGCCGTTGCGGATGAATTTGTAGATATTGGAATGAGCATGAGGATTTCCGGTACACTGGAAAGCGAAATCTGCAAGATGTCCGCCCTGAGCCTCTTTCACAGCCTCAGCAAGTGCCTCAACACCCTTGAAGTTCATAAAGTTTACAGTTGTAGTTGCGCCCATTCTCTTGGCGAATTCAAGACGCTGCTCGTTTCCGTCTACTGCACAGATGTTGTGAACACCCATTGTATGAAGAACAGCGATACAGATCAGACCGATCGGTCCGCAGCCCTGAACAACAACTCTGCTGTTGAATTTCAGGATTCCTGTTGTTTTTGCTCTCTCTACTGCATGTACAAGTACTGCACATGGCTCGATGAGGATACGGGAATCAAGATCCAGATCACTTACATTGAAGAATGTGGAACCGAAGCTTCCGCCTCTGATGAAGATGTAATCAGCGAACCATCCGTTGAATTTAACATCATCGTCCGGAAGAAGTCCGTATACGTCAGCGCCACCTACGTTTTTCTTGTTGAGGTCGAACATTGTGATTTCCGGATCATCTTTGAAGATCATACATGTAACGATCTTATCTCCGACTTTAACCGGTTTACCGGCTGTATCAACCTTAACGTTTTTACCCATTTTTACGATCTCGCCGGTTCCCTCATGTCCGAGAACTACCGGAATAAGACCAAACGGGTCATTTTTGTACTCATGAGCATCTGTTCCGCAGACACCGCATCCCTCAACCTTAACAAGGATGTCGTCGTCACCGACTTCCGGAAGATCATACTCCTGAAGCTCAAAATGTTTCTTCTCTGTCATCATTGCCACTCTTGCTTTTTTAGGAATTGTATTTCCTGCCGGAGCAGCCGGAGCGCTTGCAGCAGCTGCTGCAGGAGCGTTTCCTGTCATGCCGGAGAGAACCTGTTTAACGATTTCTTCGATATTTACATTGTTCATATCCATGATTTATGTTCCTCCTGATCAACGAATGCAAAGGCTGTCTGTCATTACGCAGCGTCTTCTCTTTGTGAATGTGCTTGCGCTTGTAAGTCCCTCACCGGTACGGCTTGCAATGGTAAATGTACAGAAGCCTTCTCCACCAAATCCAAGTGCGGAATAGGACGGACCGTTCTTTACAAGGATCGCTGTGTCGATTGCTTTCGCATATTTTGTAATGTTATCAATATTCTTGGAATGAATATGTGCGGAATGACGGTTGCCATGCTCAAGCCATACAGCCTGCTCTACAGCGTCATCAAAATCCTTTGCTCTTACGATTCCGAGGATTGGCATCATAAGCTCTGTTGTGATAAGCGGATGCTCCTTCGGTCCCTCGAAGATAATGCAGCGGGTATTTGCCGGTGCCTGAACTCCGATCATGGAAAGAAGTGTCTTCGCATCACGTCCTACACATTTACGGTTCAGCTTGCCGCCTGCAAGTACAGTCTCAACAAGCTTATCCTGCTCTTCCTTGGATGCAAGGTAGCAGTCATTTTCTGTAAGCATGTAGTGCATTAACTCATCAACTACGGAAGATACTGCAACAACTTCCTTCTCTGCGATACATGGAAGGTTGTTATCGAATGTACATCCGTTTACGATATCCTGAGCTGCCTTACGGATATCAGCAGTAGCATCAACCAGTGCCGGCGGGTTTCCTGCTCCTGCACCGATTCCTCTCTTACCGGAGGAAAGAACTGCTGTTACAACACCAGGACCTCCTGTTGCTGCGATCAGATGGATATCTTTATGTTTCATCATAATATTGCTTGTCTCAAGAGTTGGTTTCTCAACTGTGACAGCGATATTATCCGGGCCGCCTGATTCCAGGGAAGCCTCATTTAAAAGATTGATTGCGTAAATAGAAGTTTTAACTGCTGCCGGATGTGGGTTGAATACTACTGTATTTCCACCTGCCAGCATACCCATTGTGTTGCAGAGAACTGTTTCACTCGGGTTAGTACATGGTGTGATCGCACCGATAACACCAAACGGTCCCATCTCGATCAGAGTCAGTCCTCTGTCTCCGGACCATGCAGTTGTTGTAATGTCTTCTGTTCCAGGTGTCTTGTCTGCTACCAGGTGATGCTTCAGGATCTTATCTCCTACATTACCCATACCAGTTTCCTCAACACCCATACGTGCCAGTACTTCCGCATTTTCTTTGATCTTCTTGCGGATGCAGGTGATGATCTTTTCTCTCTGGTCCATAGACATTGTCTTAACTACCAGCTGAGCCTTCTTGGCTGCTTCGATAGCATCATTCATATCCTTGAAAACGCCATGTTTTCCGGCCGGAGCATCTGCGATCTGCATTTTTGCCATAACTTCCTGTACAATTTCCTGTACCATATTCTCACTTATTGGCATGAGATGTCCTCCTTAATATTCCGTCAAAAAATTATTTCAGCCCAAGCTGAGCCATAACCTGTTTTGTGATCTGAGCAACAAGTTCTGCATCATTCTTTGCTGCGTCTGCTGCAGGAGCTGTATCTTTATCACAATCACAGTCTTTTCCAACGAAATCATACTGATATCCTGGGAACTGTTTGTAGTCCTCGCTGTGGCATGCACCGCCGCAGTTGTGGCAGTTCTTGCCGTCTTTGTTCAGGCAGAGGCTTGCCGGATGTTTTCCAGGCATACCGAATTTACGACGGATCGCATAGAGCTTCTCGATGTTCTCTTTGTCGAATTCCTTCGGTCCGCCAAGGAGCTTGGTCTGATACAGAAGCTGTGCATAGAACTCTACAGACTCCATCTTCATATATGCAGCGTTAAGGTCTGTGCTCCATGTAAGTGCTCCGTGGTTCTCAAGAAGTACTGCATCGAAGTATGGAAGGTATTTCTCAAGGTTGTCCGGAATCTCCATCGTGGAAGGTGTGCCGTACTCAGCGATCGGAACACATCCAAGAGCGATAACTGCCTCTGGCATGATCGGCTGTGTAAGCGGGATACCTGCGATCGCGAAAGATGTTGCATAGATCGGATGAGCATGTACAACAGATCCTACGTCCGGTCTCTTCTCATATACTCTCATATGCATCTTGATCTCAGATGATGGTTTGAATCCCGGGTTAGCCTGGATCACATTACCCTTGCCATCTACCTTACAGATGAACTCTGGTGTCATGAAGCCTTTGGATACACCTGTTGGTGTGCAAAGATACTCGTTCTCAGCTATTTTAACGGAGAAGTTTCCGTCGTTAGCTGCAACCATGTTACGGTTGTAGATTCTCTTACCGATGTCACAAAGCTGTTTTTTGATTTCAAACTCGTTTACCATGCTTAATTTCCTCCTTGAGCATTGGATTGCACTATTTTGTTTCTGAGAACATTTTACCCCATACCACAAAATAAGTCAAGGACAATCCGTTGTTTTGTGTTGGTTTCTTGTTGTTTTTTATGTTGTTTTTATTGTTTTTTATATTTTCTGTTTGCAAAGGATCTTTTCTCTGTAATCCTGTATCTCTCAGCCGCCGATCTGACAGTCCAGACCGCATACCGCATGCACTGCATTCTTCAGCATCAGCATATGTTCTGCTGTGGGCGGAAGGATTCCTTCCATTAAATAGGGTCTGCCAAGTCCTTCATATTTATCCTGGCCCAGTCTGTGGTACGGAAGAAGATGGATCTTGTTTACGCCCGGAAGGGATGCTGCAAATCTTGCGATTGCCTGGATCTCTTCCACAGAATCATTAAATGTGGGGATCACCGGAACGCGGATCACCAGTCTGGTTTTTCCGTAGAGCGCAACTCTTCTTGCATTCTCCAGCATCAGTCCGTTGGCCCGTCCTGTGAATTCTTTATGTTTTTCCTGATCCATATGCTTGATATCCATCAGATATACATCCAGATAGGGAAGTACCTGTTCGATCTTTTCCCATGGGGCACAGGCCATACTTTCTACCGCTGTGTTGATCCCTCTCTCCTTTGCCGCGCGAAGAAGATCTCTGGAAAAGTCCGCCTGACACATACATTCCCCTCCGGAAAGGGTGATCCCGCCTCCGGAACGATAATAATAGGCACGGTCTTTTTCCACTTCTTCGATCATCTCACGAACTGTCACGTCGCGGCCGATCACTTTATCTTCTCCCAGAACCTTCATGTTCTGGATCCGGTATTCCTGTGATTCCGGATTGCAGCACCAGCGGCAGCGAAGAACGCAGCCCTTCAGGAACACGATGGTACGGATACCCGGTCCATCGTGTACTGAATATTTCTGAATATCAAAGATCCTGCCCTTTGTATCCAAATAGTCCATTCGTTACTCCTTTAGAAGCCCTGCTCAGTACGTCTGATGATATCGTCCTGCAGAGATCTGGAAAGTGTAGTGAACAATGCGCTGTAGCCTGCAACACGTACAACCAGATATTTGTACTTCTCCGGATGCTTCTGTGCATCCAGAAGTGTTTCTCTGTCAACAACGTTAAACTGCATATGCATACCCTTCTGATCAAAGTATCCGCGGATCAGTGCTACGAATTTCTCCAGTCCTTCTCTTCCTGCAAGTGCTGACGGATGGAATTTCTGATTGAACAGTGTTCCGTTGGATACGATAAAATGATCCAGACGGGATACAGAAGTTGCCGCAGCTGTCGGTCCCTTCACATCCTTGCCGGCTGACGGGGAAACACCATCTGCTACCGGAGTATGTGCGTAACGGCCATCCGGTGTTGCACCGGTCTGTCCGCCAAGCGGAACATTTGCAGATACAGGATAAAGTCCTGCCTGATAATGTCCGCCTCTTGGGTTCATATATTTCTGAAGCGGTCTTGTGTAAGTATAAGCCACATCCCTTGCAAAGTAGTCCACATCCGGGATATCATTTCCAAACTTCGGAACCTCCTCGATCATCTTGTGGATCTCTTCGAATCTTGCCTTTTTCTCCGGAGATGGCTCTGTTCCGAGAGCTGCTGTCATAACAGCTGTTGCGGTCTGCTCATTTACGCTGATGCCATTCTCCTGAAGCTTCTGCATAACGATGGTGGTGATATCTGCTGCAGACTGTGCATCGATACCCTTGCCGTAGTTCCATGCCAGAGCCTCCTTCAGCTCTTCCATGGTCATCTTCTTTTCTTCATATACAAGCTTGCGGATCGCATACAGAGAATCTGCCATGTTTGCAATACCAAATCCCTGAGGACCTGTAAAGTTATAAACAGCTCCGCCTTCCTGAACGGATTTGCCTCGTTTCAGGCAGTCATCCACCATACAGGAAAGGAATGGAAGCGGACATCTCTCCGCATGTGCCACATCAATGGCATTATCAGCATTTACAAGCAGGGAAATGAAATATTCCATCTGTTTCTTATATGCATCATAGAACTCATCGAAGCTCTTCATCTCTGTGACATCGCCGGTCTGGACACTGATCTGTACCCCTTTGTCCATACCATTAGAGAAAACCATCTCCAGCGGACGGCACATGTTAAAGAATGCAGCGTCATGCCAGCCCTCTGTCTTACCTGCCTTCTGCGGTTCTACACAGCCGATGATGTTATATTCTCTGGCATCTGCAAGAGAAAGGCCGCGGTTCTGCAGTGCAGGAATGATAACCTCATCATTGTAATAAGCCGGAAGTCCGATTCCTGTTCTTGTAAGCTCTGCAGCCTTGATCAGGAATTCATGTGGTGATCCGTTCCATACTCTTACAGAAAGAGACGGTGCCGGAAGGTGCACATGCATAGACGCCTGGATGCACATAAAGGAGAGATCATTGGTCACATCCTCGCCATCCTTGTTCTGGCCACCTGCGATCAGGTTCTGGAAAAGGCTGTAGCCTGCAAAGCCTTCTGCAGATGCAGCATCACGGCATTTATTCAGGTCGTTTAATTTTACCCATATGCAGTCCATCAGTTCCTGGGCAAATTCTCTGGTAAGATTGCCTGCTTCCATATCACTCTTGTAATACGGATACATATACTGGTCAAAACGTCCCGGAGAAATAGAATGTCCGCTGCTTTCCATCTGGATCAGCTGCTGTACAAACCAGAAGGACTGGCACGCCTCATAGAAGTTACGGGCGCCCTTCGCCGGTACGCGTGTACAATTGGATGCGATCTGAAGGAGTTCCTGTTTTCTGGTCGGATCCTGACACTGATATGCCATCTGCTCTGCGAGCTCGGCATAGCGATGTGCATAGTCAATAACTGCCTGACAGCTCATGATAACTGCTTCCAGGAAACGGGATTTCTTTGCGTAATCACCATCTCCTACATTACACTCATCCAGTTCCTTCTGAGCTTTGGCAATGATTCCTTCATAACCGATTGCCAGAACTTCTTCATATTTAACGGTTACGTGTCCTACACCATTGTAGAAATAGTTTCCGGGTGTAAAAATATTGTGGTCAATGGCAAGAATCGCTTCCGGTGCCATATAGGAGGTTGCAAGCTCACTGGTAGTCTTGCCTTTCCAGTATTTATGTACCTCACGGAGCTCCGCCTTGGTTTCCTCCGCAATATAAAATGGATCGGCTGTTCTGGTAGCCACTGTATCCAGCTCATCTTCCAGCCACTGGAAAGAATACTCCGGAAACGTCTGACATCCTCTCGGCGCCAAAGTGCTGCTTCCGACGATCAGCTCCTCATCACGGATGATGATCGGAATGTTGTGCAGGATGTGGGCAAATGCCTTGGCTCTGCGGGTGATGATCGGCTCGTCTTCTGTTGCTTTGTAAGACTCTGTGATCAGTTTTGCTCTGGCAGATTCGATCACCGGCATCTTTGCATAAAGATTATCTACAAGATGTGTGATCCTGTCTGTTTTCGGAACATCTGCTATATGAAATTTCTCCATGATTCTCCTTTCTCATAACCGGTTGTTTCTGGTGATCTGTCTGCCTCTACGCTTCCAGAACCGCTCCTGTCCGGCTATGTGCTCATGTAGTTTTATTATACCTTACTCCTACTTCGATGTCAACGAAATCCAACATGTGTTTCTAGCTGTTTTTGTGGTTTTTATCGGTTGCGCCCTGTTGATTTTATTTGTTTTTTGTATTTTTATGTTTTTCTCTATTGACTTTGTTTTTCTGCTCTGCCATACTTGGATTTATATAGGAATTCCTTTGTTTTTCAGAAAAAATTTATGCAAAGCGGACATTCGTATTCCGCTCTGTCACATGTTCTCAAACAGTAAAAGAGGTGTATTTTTATGTATCTTTCTGATATGCATACCCACTCCATCGCCAGTGGTCACGGTACGGAATGTACCATCACCAACATGGCACGCGCAGCTGCCGAGAAAGGTCTCCGGCTTCTCGGGATCACTGATCACGGTCCCGGCACTCTGGCAGCCGGAACTTCCTCCTATTTCCGCAGCCTTACCTATTCTCCCAAAAAACATTTCGGTGTAGAATTACTCTACGGAATTGAACTGAATATCCTTGACCGCAGCGGAACGGTAGATTTAGATCAGGAATTATTATGCAAACTTGATTACGCCATTGCCAGCATGCATGCCTGGAATTACCGCTGCGGTACCAGAGCCGAAAACACAGAAGCTTTTATCAATGTAATGAAAAACCCCTGTGTAAAGATCCTCGGACATAGTGATAACACTCATTACCCGGTTAATTATGATGCGCTTGCAAGGGCTGCCAGAGAAACCGGCACGATCTTTGAGATCAACGAAGCTTCTCTTGCACCTTATGGCTATCGTGGCGACACAAGAGAAAACTGTTTCGAGATCCTTCGATGCTGCCGCAAATATGATCTGCCGCTGCTTCTTTCCAGTGACAGCCATGGTCCGGAGCATATCGGAGATTTTACCTGTGCTGCTGAGTTTGTTCATCAGGCCATGTTTCCGGAACAGCTGATCCTCAACAACCAGATTCCCAGACTCAAGGTTTTTCTCCAAACCAGAGAATGATCTTCTGTATCTTTTCCGACAGATAACAGATATTGTCCCCCCAAGCAAAACAGGCCAGTTCAAACACAGGAATATACATTTTCCTGTATCTGAACTGGCCTGTTTTTTATTTTTCCCGCTGCTTCCGTACAATTTCCGCAAGCTCGCTATATTTACCTGTAACATATCCGAAATTTTCTCTTCTGTGAGGAAGCTTGCATTCGGTGCAGTCTTTGATCCCGCTTTCCGTAAAGCGGAAATTACCACCACATTTATCTCCCAGTGCATATAAAGGACAATAGCAGAACAGACAATTGAAGTTCTCCGGATCTGCTCCTTTATGGCACGGAAAATACTCACAGTTTTTGTGGCTGAAGTAAGAGTATTCTTTGCCTTCCCAGTATGGTTTCTCCATGGCTCTTTTCTCCTCTCCTGACATAACCACACATAATTTTTTCCTATAAAAAGAGGTAGCGATGCCACCCCGGGGTAGAAATATAATCCGTTCATGAGTGCGCGGAGGGAACGAATGTATCCGGAGTAGTATCGCCTGCCATTTAATCATGTATAATTCATATGAACAGGCGCATTCCATAAAAAAATGCCTACTCTCGTAAAAAAGTAGACAACGTCCCAGGGGTGCGGAGTCCCTGAAATGGTTGTTACACTTTACACGGAAGTTTAACCTCGCCATAACAAGCAGGTTTCCTGGCTCCGGGATCATGACTCCTCTCTCCTTCTCATACATACGTACAATGGACTATGAGATTCGCTCCTCCGTTACAGTGACCGGATCGCTCAGGTTTCACACCTGATTCCCTTTTCTGTGGACTTCTGATAATCAATATATAACTGTCAGCTATCCTCAGCACTTGCTATGTTCAATATGGAATTATACTGACATCATAATAACATCCTGTTAATTATATGTCAATACTGTTTTCAATATTTATACATTTTTGAGCATATTTTGTTGCCGTTCAATCCGTTCCATGGGTTTTCAATATTTTTTCCGACGTCAAAAACAGCCCGACAAACTGCTGTCGGGCTGCTGTATTTTTATTTTCTGTTGTACGTTCTTATTATACAAGACGTCTTACAGATACAATTGTTCTGTATGTAGCATCATTGCTGATCTTGATCCCGTCCTGAGAGTTCGATGCATGAACGATCTGGCCATTACCCATGTAAATAGCCACGTGTCCGCCATAGCAGATCAAATCTCCCGGCTGTGCATCTGCGTAGGATACTTCTGTACCTGCATTCTGCTGCTCATAGGAGGTTCTCGGAAGGCTGACTCCGAAGTTCGCATAGACGCTCTGTACAAATCCGGAGCAGTCTGCACCGTTGGTAAGGCTTGTTCCACCCCATACGTAAGGATTTCCCACAAACTGTGTAGCATAATTCACAACAGAAGATCCGGAACCACTGCTGTAAGAAGAACTGTCACTGTCTGAAGATGTATCCTCTGCATTAGATGTGTCCTCTGCATTAGATGTGTCCTCTGCACTTTCTTCAGATGCGTCTGTGCTGTTATCGTAATCTGCGTCTGCATTATCCTCTGTATCCTCAGTATCCTCGGACGCATCATCATTCTCACCATTGTCTGCATCTTCATCCACATCCTCGGTGTCATCTTCTGCAGTATCCTCATCTGCATTCTCGATCACGTCGCCGTCCTCATCGTACTGTACGTCTTCGCTCTCGTCCGCCTCATCCTGCTGTGCTTCCTGCTCTGCCTGGCGTCTTGCTTCCTCTTCTGCCTCAGCCTGTGCTCTCGCTGCTGCTTCAGCCTCGGCCTGACGTCTTGCCTCTTCCTCTGCTGCAATACGCTCAGCCTCTAATCTCTGAAGCTCTGCAGTCTGCTCTGCAAGAAGGTTGGCATAATCTGTAGCCTGCTGCTGTGCGTAGGCAATCTCATTATCATAATCTGCGGATGTGGCACGCTTCTCATCCAGCTGTGCCTGCAGGTTCTGGGACTCTGCCTCATATTCCTGCTTCATTCCCTCCAGCTCTGCCTTCTCCTGTGTGTACTGTGCCTCCAGGTTTGCCACCTGCTGGATCGTATTGGAATATTTTTCAAGACTCTTACGGTCCTGCTCATAAGTCTTCTGTGTGTACTCTGCTCTTGTAAGAAGGTCAGACAGGTTCTCTGCATTCAGCATCATCTGGAACCATGCATCGTCTCCACCCTTCTCATAGAGATACTGGATACGTTTCTTCATTGCCTCATACTGTTTCTGCTTGGCATTTTTGGCCTTCTCAAGGTTGGTCTGTGTAGATGCAATGTCGGCTTCCTTATTGGAGATATCTCCCTCCAGTGTCTGGATCGAAACCATCACGTTTACAAGATTGGCATCAAGAGTTGAAATCTCGCCTTCAATCTGTGACTTCTGTGAGGAAAGCTCATCCAATCTGGAATAAGTCGCATTCAGCTGTTCGTTGGTCGCATCCATCTCCTGCTGAAGTGCTGCCTCATCTTCTCTTGTTGCGCTTACGCTGACTACCTGTGCTCCGCTGATGATGAGCGCCAGTGTCAGACATAATATCCTTTTCTTCATGACTGTTCACCCTCGCAATCTGATTCTAATTTAATACAGCGGATCTGACCATCCGCTTCGTTGGTTTTCTTTGTAATACTTTTGCAATATCTTGTTTCAATCTTTTTATATATTAACACAGTGTTATTTAGATTGCAAGGATTTTCTATTAATTAGTTTAAAACTTTGTAACATTTATTAATGATTTTGACATTAAAAAAGGAGAACCCGGGTTATCTCAGGTTCTCCTCTCACGTTTCTTATTGCTATTTGTTACATATAAATTTCTTTCATTTCTTCCAGCATATCCTGATCAGAAAAGATCTGCAAGGATCTGATTGGCTGTCTTGTTCAGATATCCGTTGGGATCGGAAAGAGTGCTTCTGTTCCATCTGAAGTATGCACCGTTTCGGATATAGTTACCACTGGATTCATGATAATCATATTTGCTGACTCCAGGATACTTGGACATGTAAGTTTCTGCCAGCTTGATCGCCTGGCTTCCGTAAGTTCCGCTTGGTGTCGGTGTTCCGGAAATCTGTACGCCGGCATTCGGTGTACAGTGGAGGATCACAACACTCTTATCGGAACACTGTCCGAGAACGATCCAGGTATGTCCGCTGTTGTATCCGATATCTCCCGGATAAAGCTTCCAGTTTGAGCTTGCCAGCTGAGACTGGGAAACAACGGTACCCATTCCCTTGCCGGAATACAAAGATCCAAGATTTCCGGAAACATCCGTGTACATAGGTCCACCGGATCTGCTCTGCATGATCTGATATACAGACCATCCTACAAAGCCGGAGCAGTCAAGGCCCTTCTGTTCTGTAGCTTCACTGAGATCCATATAATCTCTGTAATTATAGGAGCTGGAATTGCTGTCATACCACTGTTTCCATTTTGGACTGATGCCCTTTCTGGTCGCATCTGACCAGTTGTGGCCGCCGCCCCATACGTAAAGAGTCTTTCCTACCGGAAGTAATGCATTGGCAAGGAAATTCTTGATAGTCTTGGAGCTTGTCACTGTAGTAGTGCTTGGGTTTGTATCCAGGACACCATTGCTGCCAAATGTATACTTCTTGCCATCGATCGTCTTCGTTCCCGTAGCCATGACACCGGTTGACGGATCGAAATAATATTTATATCCTTTTTTGGAATTTGTGACCCAACCGGTAGCCATCACGCCGCTCTTGCTGTAAAAATAATAGGTATCGCTGCCGATCTTCTTGAAGCCCTTATACATAGCTCCCGTGTTTGGATCAAAATAACGCTTCTGCTGTTTCTTATTCGTTGCCCAGCCCTTTGCCATAAAGCATTTGCTGGTAAAATATCTGGTCACATTCTGCTTGTCTGTAAGGAATACGCTTCTTGCAGCAGCACCACTGCCGCTGTAGAAATAATATTTCTTATTACTGATCGTGGCCCATTTCGTTGTCATATATCCGCTGGTGGGATTAAAATAGCGGGTATTGTTCTTGCTGTCTGTAAGCCAGCCTGTTGCCATATAGCCCTTGGCACCGTTGACATTATAAAAATATCGTTTGCCCTTGGAATCCTTAGCCCAGCCCTTCATCTGCACGCCTGTGGATTTATTAAAAAAATATTTCTTTCCGTTCAGTGTAAGCCAGCCTTTTACCTTCTGGCCATTCTGATAATAATAGGACTTTCCGTTTTCTGTTTTAAAGCCGTTTTTGGTCGCAGCCTGTACATCTGTTGCCGTTGTATGTACAGTTGCTCCGGCTGCAAAGAACATCAGAACAAAAAAAAGTCCCCAGAGCTTCCATTTTCTGCTTAATTTTCGCATACATACCTTCCTTTGATAGATAGATCATTGATATTTACTATTTCTTAAGTCCGGCTGATCGTAAACGTTACAATTTTGTTACAATTTTACGTCCATATTATATAACATTCTTTACGGTCCGTCAACTCTTTCCTTTTCTTTCAGAAAAAACATCATCCAGGTATTACCAATGTTGATTTTATGCAGAAAAAAGCCCCGAAACATCAGAAATATTCACCGATGCTCCGGGGATATGATCCTTTATGCAGTTTTGCTCCTGTCTGTTACAGATCTGTTACAGATCCTTACAGAAATTTTTTGCGAAGCTCTGCTCCGTCAAGGGCACTTAAATATGCAGGTGCAACATCAAATACGGTCTTGCAGCCCTTCTGTCCTTCCTGGTTCATGCGGTATGCAGCTCTTGCATAGGCAACGATCACAGAAGATGTGAACTCAGGATTGGAATCCAGCTTCAGGCTGTACTCGATCACATGGCTGTTCTCATTGTTCCAGCCTGTTTTTCCGCTGCGGATCACAAAACCGCCGTGTGGGATACCGCTGTGGTCTCGATTCAGCTCTTCCTGGGAAATGAAATGTACCGTTGTATCATACTCGTCAAAGTAGTTCGGCATGGTCTTGATCTCTTCCTCGATGCGTGCAAGATCAGCACCCTCCTCAGCAACTACGAAGCACTCTCTTGTATGTTTCTGGCGTGTGGTAAGCTCCGGATTTTCTCCGTTTCTTACTGCCTCAAGTGCAGCTTCTACCGGAATGGTGTACTGCTTTGCATCCTTTACGCCTTTGATGCGGCGGACTGCATCAGAATGTCCCTGGCTGACACCCTTGCCCCAGAATGTGTAGTCGTTTCCATTTGTAAGAATCGCATTTGCATACATACGGTTCAGAGAAAACATTCCTGGATCCCAGCCTACGGAAATGATTCCTACATGTCCACTCTCTGCTGCTGCCTTGTCAACATTTGCAAAATGCTCCGGGATTTTCTTATGTGTATCAAAGCTGTCCACAACATTGAAATATTTTACATACTCCGGTGTCTGAACAGGAAGATCTGTAGCACTTCCTCCACAGATGATCAGGACATCGATCTCATCCTTCAGCTTCTCCGCATCTTTTACAGAATAAACCTTTGCGGTCTCTGTAAGGATCTTTACAGTCTCCGGATCACGTCTGGTAAATACTGCAACCAGCTCTGTATCCGGATTATGCTTGATGGCGCACTCCACGCCGCGTCCCAGGTTTCCGTAACCTAAAATACCAATTCTTATACTCATAACGATTTCCTCCTCTTTTTCTCTGCAGTATGACATTTTCCGGACAGCATTGTGAATTTCTGTCAGAAAAATCCCTCTGCGATCTATATCGCAAAACGGATCTGCAGGATCCGCCTTACAAACATATGGATATGCTGCCTTATGATATCCCCGATCTCAGTTTCAGGACATCGATGACAGACCTTTTTCCTGCATCAGCAGCAGAAAAAGCCGCCCGGCCAGCACATGAAACAGGCCATGGTCCTGCAGCAGGCATCACACATATCCCCTTCTGCAGTCGGCATTCCCCCAAAGGGATCCTGCCGCTGCTGATACCAGCCGCCACCGCCTTCCATTCTCTGGAGCAGCATACGGTACTGCATATTATCCGGTTCCTGACGGACTGCTTCACGGATCTGATCCAGAGCTGTTACATTATTTCCCATTCCCATATTTGCCATAGCAGCCAGGTAATACCATTCTCCATTTTTCTGACCAAGAGAATCCAGTACATTCATAGCTTCCTGAAAATGACCGCTCTGCACATAATTGGCGGCCGCCCTTCTGCGCATACTTTCCTCATCCTGATAGGCACTGGAACCGGCATTTCCGTAATTTCCAAAACCACCGTAATTTCCGTAACCGCCATAGCCATTCCGGGAACTGCTTCCGTACTCACGCTCTTTCATGATCTGCTCGTAAGCCTGCTGCACTTCTTTGAATTTTTCTTCGGCCTGATCCTTATTCGGATTATTGATATTGGCATCCGGGTGATACTTTCGGCTCAGCTTCCGGTATGCCTTTTTTATTTCATCATCAGATGCGTTTCTGGGAACTCCCAGCACGCTGTATGGATCTAACATTTTTTCTCTTTCTCCCGTTCTTCCCTGCGCTTCTGTCCGATCGCCGCAAAACGGCACCAGACGCCGGAATATAAAATATTTCGAAGGATATCTCCGTATCGGAGGATCGGCAGCTTTTCAAATTCTCTGCAGCATTCTGCAAGCATCATCATAAGAAGCCGACGTACCTCTTCCTCGAACCCTTCTATCTTATATTTTTCAAGGAAAGGATTGTAATTTCCGTTTTCTGCATCTTTTTCCACATCGTCATAAGCATCCAGGATGTAGATAAATTTTCCGAGATAAAATCCCAGACGGCGCAGGGACGATTCCCAGACATCCTTACGGAAAGCCAGAATCTCTTCCATGATACGTCCGGAACACCCGGCTACACGGTCCACATCGGTTTCCCCCTGTTTTTCCAGGGAAGAAAGCTCCTCCAGCGCGTTTCGGATCCTTTCGATCTTCTCCGGATAAGCGGACATATGCATATTTCCGCAATTCTTCAGAATTCCTGCATATGCATAGCGCAGTGGTTTGTGTTCATCCTGCCAGTCATCCATACATTTGTAATAGGTAAGGATCACATTCATATCCGCACAGTACTCAGTTACTGTATTTTTGCGCACTGGCTGGGGCTTCAGCGGATGGACCACACACCTGGAGGTTCCCTTCTTCGTTGGCGGCTCATAAAGGCCGCTTAAAAGAAGGACCACAAATGTCATATCATAAGTCAGTGAGATCTGTCCCGGTATCCCGTATCTCTCCCGCAATTCTCTGCAAAGACCGCAGTAAAAAGAACGGTACACATCAAAATCCTTGAATTTTATTTCCGGTTTATTAACGGTCACATATCCGAACATGTCAGCTCCTTTTTACGAATTTTGTGTGGCATTTCGGACATTCGATCTCAATCTTGCCCTTTCCCTTTGGAATACGTATCTTCTGTCCGCAGCCCGGACAGCTGTAGATGTGATGGGTCTTTCTCTGCTTCATCAGATCCTTTTCTTTATTAAAGCGAAAACGGAACTTTGACGTCATCTGAAGGAATTTCTGATTTTCGGCATAACGCTGCTGGATATTTCTGGAAAAAATACGTATATATGCATATACGATCGCTGCGACCCCGAGAATGTCAAGGGTGCTGCCGACAGTTCTGCTGAATATATTGGCAAACATTGCCAGAATGATCAGAACCAGTGCGACTCCCATGGTGAACCTGGAAAGATCATCCACTCCATAACGTCCCTGCATAAATTTATTGAATTTGTCTCTCATATGATCTGCATCTCCTTTTCACTGCCAGACGGCACTGCCCAAAAATTTCCGTAAAAAATCCGGATGGCAGTTCCTAACGGTCATTGCATACCTGGAAAATGTAGAATTTCAGATAATAGGACTCATCTGCTGACCAGAGGATCGGATGATCCGGTGCCTGTGTACGGTACTCTACCTGGCGCAGTCTCTTATGGACATTCTTCGCTGCCTGACCGATGGTCTGTGTAAACAGCTCATACGTCATAAAATGAGAGCAGGAACAGGTTGCGAGAAATCCGCCGTCCTTTACAAGACGCATTGCACGGAGATTGATCTCACGGTATCCCTTGATGGCATTTTTTACAGAGCTTCTGGATTTCGTAAATGCCGGAGGATCCAGTACCACAACATCAAATTTCTCTCCCTTCTCCTCAAGCTCGGGAAGAAGCTCAAAAACATCCTCACAGAGGAATTTCACTGTTCCGTCCAGGCCGTTCAGACTGGCGTTTCGTCTTGCCTGCAGGACTGCAGTTTCCGACGCATCCACACCGAGAACACTCTGTGCCCCTGCAATTCCCGCATTCAGGGCAAAAGAGCCGGTATGTGTAAAGCAGTCCAGAACCTTCGCCCCCTTGCAGAGCTTCTGGATAGCAAGACGGTTATATTTCTGATCCAGGAAAAATCCGGTCTTCTGCCCGTCCCTGATATCTACTTCATATTTCACACCGTTCTCTTCAATCTGAACAAGTGTCGGAAATTCTTCTCCGATAAATCCCTTGGTAAGTTCCATTCCTTCCTGGCGACGTACCTTTGCATCACTCCGCTCATAGACTCCACGGATCCGGATCCCATCCTCAGCAAGAACTTCCTTCAGTGCATCTATGATCGTTTCTTTAAGACGGTCGATTCCCAGTGCAAGAGACTGTACAACAAGCACATCTGAAAACTTATCCACAACAAGACCCGGAAGAAAGTCTGCTTCTCCGAAGATCACACGGCAGCTTCCGGTATCTACTACCTTCTTACGATACTCCCATGCGTCGCGGACACGTTGTTTCAAAAATTCCGGACTGATCTCTGTACGCTCATCTCTGGTAAGCATACGGACTGTGATCTTGGAATTGGTGTTGATAAATCCTCTTCCCATCGGATATCCGTCAAAGTCCCGGACCAGAACGATATCTCCGTTCACAAAACTTCCCATGATGCTTGCGATCTCATTGTCATATACCCAGAGGCCTCCTGATTTCAGGAATCTGCCTTCGCCTTTTTTTAATGTTACTACTGCCAGGCTCATAAATTCTACCTTTTCCCTTTCTCGTTTCCCTGTCACGGTTTGCGATGTATGAGTCCACAAAACCGATTTACGGTCAATTTTATCACAGAAAAATCCATTTTTCCAGTGCTTACACAAATCCTTGTCGTAAATCACAAAATTTTCATGATATCTTTCCGGCACGACAAAAAATACCGCAGCAGAGGTTGTTTTCTCTGCTGCGGTATTTTTTATCTCTTTTTCTGTAAATCTTTTATTCTGCTGCGGATTCCTCAGAAGAGTCCGTGTTCTCGCCGTAAAGACCTGCCAGATATTTCATGGTTTCTTTATAAAGTGTCTGCTTATCTTCCTGGGGAACATCTGCAAGAATAGCTGCTGTCACGTCTGTGGCCTCTGTGTCCTCCTGGGAACTGTCAATACTGAACAGCTTCTTCAGCTTCTGATCCATCATATTCAGCTCTGTACTCTGATATTTTTCTGTACCATCTGCCTCATAAGATTCTGTACCATCCTTCAGGATATCATAATAATCCTTCTCAACAGTTTCTGCCACACTCTTCGCTGTCTGCTCATCCAGTGTTACCGTTGCCACTGCCTCTGTATCCTCCGTTGCAGCGAGAAGGGAATCTGCATCTCCCTCATACTCGCCTTTTACAAAGAGGACAAATTTGTCATAATTGTTCTTTGCTTCTTCGCTGAGCACAGAAGTATCGTTTTCTGCACTGTCTGCCTGGTCTGAGCCCTCTGTACTTTCTGAAGATTCTGTATCTTCTGTTGCCTCCGGGATTCCGGTCTCATCGGATGCAGCCTCGTCAGAAGCACTTTCATCTGTGCTGCTCTCATCAGATGCACTATCCTCTGTGCTGTTCTCGTCAGAAGCACTTTCGTCTGTACTGCTCTCGTCGGATGCACTTTCGTCTGTACTACTCTCGTCGGAGGTACTTTCGTCCGAGCTTTCCTCATTGCTATAGGTTCCGTCGTCGGTAGCATCCGGGATTCCGGTCTCATTGCTTGTATCCTGAGAATCTGCTCCTGTTTCTTCCTCAAGACCCGGATCCTCTGTGGAGCTCTGGATCACATCGTCACCAAGAATGCTGTCATTTACATTGTTGACGATATCATCAGAAGAATCTGCATCCACATCTACGGTTTCATCACTGCTCTCGCCATCCAGCGTATCATCAGAGGAAGAGGTCTGGCCTGTGGTATTGGCATCTACCTGCTCCAGTGTTTCCTTCACATCATCATAATTGTAATCCTGCTGTGAGATCTGCTCCAGAAGAGACACGATCCTGTCAATATCATCCTGGCTTACGGAAATATTGTTCTGCTCAGCCACATTGATGACAATATTCTGGATCTCATCTGCATTCTGTACTCCGTTCTGGATCACATCCATCTTGGACTGGTTTACAACTGTTGTCGCCTCATTTTTACCAACCTTATCTGCAAGCTCACCGGTGGTTACGATCTCCTGGTTGGCAAGCTTCGTCTTGGTCTCATCCAGCTTCTCTCCACTGGCCTTCTCATATGCCATCTGGATACCGGTAAGTGCACCTGTTCCAGATACTTCCATCGGGCAGGCAGCAACTACTTCACAGTTCTTCACACCGGATGTGGAAAGTGTCGTTGCGATCATATTACCTGTCACCCAGTTCAGATTTGCTGTGCGGACCTTGATCCCGCCGGACTGTGTAGGCTTCACATAGGCACAGCTCAAAGTTCTGGAACCGATCTGGGACTGTGGTGCGATATTATCCAGGTGTTTATGCTCATCCTCATTTGTAATGGTCATCACCTGCACCTGATCGGAACTTACATTAAAATATTTCATCATTGTCTGCTTCTGGGCATCCGTAAGATCTGCTCCAAGTGTTACTACCTTCGATGCATCTGCAAATACGGGATTTACACTTCCTGCCACAAGGCATGCACTGCAGAGCAGAGCTGCGATCATGTTTCTTTTTTTCATTGATCTTCCCTCCATATATTTTTTTCGGATCGATTGTATCTGCTTAACTTTTGCGGTGTAAAGCGGACATTCCTCTTCGTTACTTACATCTCCACGAATGCGAGCGCTTCACGATCTGTCGTTCTTGTCATATTATAACACAGCTGCTGAAATATTTGTAATTTATATTATATAAAAAACGCTGCCGGAAATTATATCACTCATTTCTGACAGCGTTTTATTGCTTTTCTCATTTTCCCAGAGAACTTATCTGATCTGGTTTAATTTTCCGGTTTCTTTTGCTTTTTTCAACAATTCCCTGTTTTTTTCATTCATGATACCAAAATCCTTCAGCGGACAGTACACTTTTTCACATTTTCCCATGAACTCCAGTGCTTCTTCAAAGGCAGACTCCGAAATGCATTCAAAAGGCTTCTCCGTGATCACTTTTGCAGCCAGTTCTTTTGCCACCTGATAATCTGCATCATTGGTATGGAGAACTCCGGTCACAAAAGGAATCCCCTGTCGCTGCAGCTTCCGATATACCGGAATTCCACTTCCATTTCCTCCGATCACAAACACCTCCGGTTTTCCGGCCGGAGGTTCCATTTCCACGCAGCCGAATTCTGCATTATAGCTTCCACGGGTGATGCCATAAAGCTTCCGAATATAATCGGAAGTAAAGATTTCCTCCGGTGCACCATATTTCTCAATGTGATCTCCATGAACACAGATCACCTGGTCAGAAATCTTCTGGGCAAGATCCAGCTCATGAAGGGACATGATCACCGTCATCTGTTTTTCCAATACCATCTTCTTCAAAATGGCAAGAAGCTCCAGCTTATGCCGGATATCCAGGAAGGAGGTCGGTTCATCCAGGATAATGATCTCCGGTTCCTGGCAGATGGCGCGTGCCAGAAGGATACGCTGTCTCTGTCCGTCACTGATGGCTGTAAAATCCCGATCCTTCAGATCCCAGGCGTGAACCATCTCCATGGCACTTTTAACTTTTTCCTTGTCCTCTGCGGAAAGGATCCCGAGAGTTCCGGTATAGGGATATCGTCCGGTGGATACCACATCCTCACAGGTCATAAGCTCCGGTCGCATGCGCTCGGTAAGTACTACAGCCAGTTTTTTTGACACTTCCCTGTTGGTCATCCGGCTCATCTGTTCCTGTTCCAGATATACCGTTCCGCTGATCAGGGAAAGCTGTCTTGTGATACTCTTCAAAATAGTAGATTTTCCGGCACCGTTGGGACCGATCAGTGTCAGTATCTCTCCTTTATTCAGCTGAATATTGATCTCTTTGATCAGCGGTTTTCCATCATAGCCTACGGTCAGCTGATCTGTATAAAAAAAATATGATTTCATCGTTTATATCCTCTGCTGTCTGCGAATCATGATATAGATAACTACCGGTGCTCCGAAAACTGCTGTCACAGAACTGATGCTCAGCTCCGTCGGTGCAAATACAGTTCTTGCGATCAGGTCACAGAACAGGCAGAACACTGCACCGCCCAGAAAACAGGCCGGGATCACAAGCAGGGGTTTTGCAGTCTTCAGGAGACTTTTTGCAATATGAGGCACAGCGATCCCCACGAAGGAGATCGGCCCTGCAAAAGCGGTCACACAGGCAGAAAGAATACTGGAAAGCAGGATCAGAAGTATCCGGAAAGCCTTGATATTAACTCCCATATTCTGCGCGTAAGTCTCCCCCAGCTGATAGGCGCTGATCGGTTTTGACATAAAAAATACGATCACCATAGTAAGAAGTACCACAACAGCCATAGTCTGCACATTTCCCCAGGTCATACCGGAAAAGCTACCCAGTGACCAGTTGTGAAGATTGACTATGTTGGAATCATCTGCAAAGGTCACCACAAAGTCTGTGATGGCCGAACAGATATAGCCGATCATAACACCACTGATGACCAGCATGGACATGTTGTGGACTTTTTTTGCCACAAGGAGCACAAAGCCCATGGAGATCATTGAGCCTGCAAAAGCAGCCAGGATCATGGCACCGGAACCGATGGACACCGATCTGCTTAAAAAAAAGATCATCAGAAGCGCCACGATCAGCTTGGCACCGGAAGAGATCCCCAGTACAAAGGGTCCCGCGATAGGGTTGTTAAAAAAGGTCTGCAGCAAAAATCCGGAAACAGAAAGTGCTCCGCCAAGGATGATCACTGCCAGTATCCTGGGAAGACGGATCTCCCAGACGATATTATAAGAAGTTTCATCTCCCTGATGCCGGAATATGATATTCAGGATTTCCCTCACAGAGAGGTGGATACTTCCGGAATTTACATTCCATATAAATAAAAAGATCAAAAGTACCGCAAGGATCACAAAAGAGATCCCGTATCGGACTGCGCGTTTTCTGTCATTCATTTTTTCTGGTACACTCCTCTTCTGTTTTGTTATCCTGTCCTTTCGTTTCCTGCTCACAGGTGGAAACCGGCAAAGGAGTTAAAGCGAACACTGGAATTTATTTCAGTTTATGCATATAGGTCAGCTCATCCAGAGAATCATCGTCTGTAGTCAGCATGGTGTGGATATCCTCGATCATGGTTCCAAGTCCGGTAGTTTCCTGGAAGAGATTTTTGCCTGTGCACCAGACATTTCCGTTCTTCACTGCCTTGAAATCTGCAAGAAGCTTACTTTTGGAAAGAAGCTCATCAATGGTCTTAAGTTCCCCGTCAATCGTACTGTTATAGATGATATAGTCTGCATCCTTCGCCTTGGCATAAAACTCTTCCATCTGCATATTCATGGTGGAAAGAGCATTGTCATTTACTCCCGTATCCTCCGGAACATAATTTCCCCCTGCAAGAGAGATCATTTCTGAAACATAGTCGCCGCTTTTTCTTATATTTACCGCACCTACGGAGTTGATATAAAAGAACGCCACGGTCTTATCTGTTTTATCTGCTGTGAGAACCTTATCCAGCTTGTCCGTCTGCTCTTTGAAAACCTTTTCTGCTACATCTTCTTTTCCCAGAAGAACTGCGTAAAGCTTCATCCACTCGGTCCTTCCAAGAGGATGACTCTCATAGCTGGAACGCTCTACCATTACAGGAATCCCGAACTGCTCCAGTTTCTCCTGTACCTCCGGATTGTGATGGATCATGGTGGATTCAATGGCAAGGTCACAGCCCTCGTTCAGGATCAGCTCGTAATCCGGAGCACTGTACTTGCCGGCATAGATCATCTTTTTCTGTTCCATGGCGTCCTTTGCTTCCTGGATATACCATCCGTCTTCCTTGGTTCCGGAAAGCTTGATGCTGTCAATCCCGTCGATAGCGCGGAAAAGATCCATGGCCGAGGTTGCTACCAGATAGATATTGTTTATGGGCTGCTGCAGAACCGCAATGTCAGGATCCAGCCCCTCCGGTGCTTTCCTGCCTTCGGGAACTACAAGAAACTGTCCTTCCTGATCAATGGTGAGCAGCGCATAGCCATCGTTGTAGTAATCCACATTAAATTCCTTTGCGTAGGAAAGCTCCATACTGTGGTCAAAGGTAAGGCCTGGAATATCCGCAGGCTTATGTTCTGTCTCTGCTGCCTGCACTGCAAAAGCACACCCCAGGATCAGGGTCAGCGTCAGAAATATGTATGAAATTATTTTTTTCATTTTTCTTCCTTTTTCATGCTTGAAGAATCAAAATTCAGGGTATACTCAATCTCGTGAGGAGTACTCATGGCTACAGTATCTGCAGTCACTTCCATTTCTGCGTCAAAGACTGTGACCGGGATCTCAAATGTGGAGTTTCCGTCTTTGTTCACCGGCTCATATTTTTCGCCGTCCACGATCATGTAATCATAATTCGGACTGCTCCAGATGATGGTTGCCGTAGCTTCTTTGTCCTTGATCTCTACTTTAGCTGGAGATTCTACAGATGCTCTTCCTGATCCGCCTGTAAGGGTTACATCCGTCTCATAGGTTCCGTCCTCCAGCTTCAGCTCTTCCGGTTTTTTCCCTTCGGATTTTTTGTCGTCAGAGGTTTTTACAGGATTCTTTACGCTGACTTTATGGTCGTACCATTTGCCTTTTTCTCCCAGGATCGCCACGTTAAATTCCTCACCAATGGCCGGTACCGGGATATCAAATCCGTAAACCTCCTCTGTATAACCATCGCTGTACTTCACTGTATCTGTGGTCGGTTCAATGATCTCTGCTCCGTCCTTCTGGGCATCCTCGGCAGTTCCCGCAAACAGGTTAACGATCTTCTTGGAAACCAGACTTACGTGGATGGTCATTTTACCATCTTTGACCGTGAGCTCTCCTTTTTTGTCATTGGCCTCATTTACATGAAACATGCTGCTGTCTGTATCAAACTCTGCTGTATAAACGCCATCTTCCAGGGTATCTGCTTTGGCTGCATCTGTATCCTTTTCTTCGGAAGCTTCTGCTTCCTCACCGGACTCTGTTTTTGTTTCATCTGTTTTTGCCATCGCAGGCACAGAGCCCAGCACCAGGACTGATGCACTTGCCATTGCAAAAATTAAGTTTACATAGCGTTTTTTCATGATAATCTTCTCCCTTCCATAGATACAGCAATCTGCCCGGAAAACAGTCTTCCTGATCTTTCCGGGCAGTTACATTGATTTCTTATAGGTATCTGAACTCACTCAGATATTTTTATATTTATTATTCTGCGGACTCCTCAGCAGAATCAGCCTCTGTATCTGTATCTGCTGCTGCATCAGAATCTGCGGACTCCTCAGTGCTTCCCAGAGAATCGATGGCTGCCTTTGTATGCTCTACATAAAGCTTCTCAACTGCTTCGATCCTTCCAAGACCCTCGATCTGGCAGTCAACCTTATCGAAGTTTCCGGATGCTACAAACTGGCTCTTCCAGGAATCCTCATCATCACCGGCCATATCGTTATTTGCATGGTCTCCGGCAACAACCATCAGCGGACGAAGAACAACGTTCTTGTATCCTGCTTCTTTTACCTTCTCGATAACCTTGTCGCAGGCTGTATCTTCCGGCTCACCCTCTACAGTACCGATGAATGCGTTCTTGAATCCAAGGTTTTCCATCTGTGTCTGCATCTGATCATATGTAATGTTAGCTGTATGGGATGTTCCATGTCCCATGAATACGAATGCTGTGCCAGCCTCAGCTGCTGCATCCATGCTGTCAAAGCCGGCCTCTTTGCAAGCCTCATCTGTGATCGCCTGAGCAACGGCTTTCTTGTCATCATTGATCACAGTTGCATCGTCTCCAACCTCACCGAGCATTGGCTCTGCGATAGCTACAGACTCGAATTTATCTTTATAGCCATTGATTGCATCTGTCATCTCATCGTACTCAGCACCATGCATCAGATGGGTAGGCTGTACAACCAGATTCTTAACACCATTCTCTACTGCACGGTCAAGAGCCTGCTGCATATTATCGATCACTTCATCATCTCTTGCCTCTACATGGTTGATGATGATCTGTGCTGTAAATGCTCTTCTTACAGACCAGTCCGGATAAGCTTCTGCAAGAGCATCCTCGATTCCCTTGACATCCTCTGCACGGCTGTCATTGAAGGAAGTACCAAAGCTTACAACAAGAAGCTCATTCTCACCGATCTCATCCTGGTTACGCGGATCGTCCTTGGAAGCATCTCCTGTGTCACGTCCGAAATAATCCGGATCTGCATTCTCACCCTCTACCAGCTCTTTCTGAGCATCTGTCAGAGCATCCCATGCTTCTTTGGCTGCCTTGCAGTCCTCATCTGTTGTGTCGTTTCTTTCCTGTACATAGATCTTGTCGATCAGAGCTGCTACATTATCTGCTGCTTCCTGATCTGCATCAGAAGCCTCTGTGGTATCAGCTGCCTCAGCGTTCTCTTCTGTAGCAGAATCCTCTGCTGCCATTGCTGTTGTAGCCGCACCCATAGAGCATGTCATGGAAACTGCGAGCATCAGAGCTAACATTGTTTTTCTTTTCATTTCTCATTGTCCTCTTTTCATGTATTTCCAGAATACTGATATGCACAAAAAACAGCAGCTCTCTGCGGCTGCCTGCTCACACATGATTCTCTGCGCAATACAAATACATAAAAAGAAGTTCTGTATTGTTATGGAGAATACCGATTCGTAAACCGCGAATCCCTGGATCTCACAATAAGGCAGTTCTCCTGACTTGGTTCCACGCTGCTTTCCCTTCCCGGTCTCCCAGTGGTTATAAAAGCAGCTCCCCTTTCACAGTGACGGTATCGTTCCGGATTCTCACCGGATTCTCTTTTGCACATCCGACTGGATGCAACCTTATCATTATAACATTTGCACATATTTTCTTTTATCTGGTTATTTAACTTTTACCACAAACTCACAAATTTGTCAAGATTGATGTCAGACGATTCACGGTTTTCTGTGATCTTCGCTCGCAAAAAACACCTCGCGAAATATTACCAGTGAACAGTAACCGGTTTTCTCCCTGCATCTGTCAGTTATTATCAGAATACTTTCTCCAATCTTCATGCACATCCTGCATAAAAAACAGCCCCTTTCTGTCATCACCCTGATATCAGAAAAGGACTGTCTTACACCGGATATTCGCAATCCGCTTTGCTACTTGCTCATAACAGATAACCTGCTTTGCAGTTTATCTAGTCAAGCGGATATTCGCAATCCGCTTTGCTACTTGCTCATAACAGATAAACTGCTTTGCAGTTTATCTGTTAAAATACTCCTGCTCCAGGTATCTGGCTACATAGATTCCGCTGGCAGATGCATGGGAAAGAGAGTGTGTCACACCGCTGCAGTCTCCGATAACAAAGAGACCCTTGTGGCAGGTTTCCAGATTTTCGTCGATCTCAACCTCCATGTTGTAGAATTTAACCTCCACGCCATAAAGCAGAGTATCGTCATCCGCGGTTCCCGGTGCGATCTTGTCCAGGGCATAGATCATCTCGATGATGCCATCCAGGATACGTTTCGGCATAACAAGGCTTAAATCTCCTGGTGTCGCAGAAAGTGTAGGTGTTACGAAACTTTCCTCAATACGGGCTTTTGTGCTTCGTCTTCCGCGGATCAGATCTCCAAACCGCTGTACCATAACACCACCGCCAAGCATATTGGAAAGTCTTGCAATGCTCTCACCGTATCCGTTGCTGTCATGGAACGGCTCTGAGAAATGCTTGGATACCAGAAGGGCAAAGTTTGTATTGTTGGTATGCTTTGCCGGATCTTCGTAGCTGTGACCGTTTACTGTGATGATACCGTTGGTATTTTCATTCACGACAACACCTCGCGGGTTCATGCAGAAGGTACGGACCATATCCTCAAACTTCTCAGTTCTGTAAACGATCTTGCTCTCATAAAGCTCATCTGTCAGACGGCTGAAAACCTCTGCCGGAAGCTCCACACGGACTCCGATGTCCACACGGTTGGAAAGAGTCGGGATCTTAAGCTCTGTACATACCGTCTCCATCCATTTACTTCCGCTTCGTCCTGCGGAGATGATACAGTAAGTTCCCTCGTAACGCTCATCTCCTACAAAAACTGCATAACCGTCTTCAGTTTTTTCTACTTTGTCAACAGATGCGTCAAAATAGAAGTCCACATGGTCTTTCATTTTTTCATAGAGGTTCTGAAGCACCACATAGTTGATATCTGTTCCCAGATGACGGACTGATGCATCCAAAAGATGCAGGCCGTTCTGAAGGCAGATCTTACGGATCTCGCTGTTTGTGGTAGAATAAAGCCTGGTTCCTTCACCGCCATGCATCAGGTTCAGTTTATCTACATATTCCATCAGCTCTGTGGCTGTATCCTTGCCGATATGCTGGTACAGAGTTCCGCCAAACTGATTGGTGATATTATATTTTCCGTCGGAGAAAGCGCCTGCACCGCCAAATCCCTTCATGATCGCACAGGTTTTGCAGTGGATACAGGATTTTACTTTCTTTCCGTCGATGGGACATTTTCTTTTTTCCAGAGGATGACCGGCTTCAAAAACCGCGATCTTTTTCTCCGGATCATTATTCATCAGTTCATAGGCCGCAAAGATTCCACCGGGACCTGCTCCTACGATCAGTACATCATATTTCATAAATAAAAACTCCTTATCTTGTATTGCACATTTTCAGTACTTTGTTTTTGCACAAACCCTGTCTATTCTACAATAAACGTGTTCAAAAGTCACCGTTTTTTTTCGGTTTTGGAAAAAAATCCTCAATCCTTCCGGAACCTTCCGATCTTAAGCTTTTTTCCATCTGTTTCCACGGTAATAGCACCGTTTTTCATGGTGTATTCCACCTGACTTCCGGCCTCTTTAAGCCGCTCTACGGTTTCCGGTGACGGATGTCCGTAGGTGTTGGTGAGCGAACAGGAAATGATCGCCACTTCCGGCTTTATTTTCTCAAGAAATGCTTCTGTGGTAGAATAACGGGAACCGTGATGTCCCACCTTCAGACAGTCAACATCCTCAAGCCCCCCGGCTGCCAGAAGCTTTTTCTCCGTATCTGCACCGATATCTCCGGTAAAAAGCATCTGAAAATCTCCAAAAGACAACTCCATCACCATAGCTTCCTCATTCACATCTTTTCCTGTGGCATTTTTCTCCGGCCACAGAACAGAAAAAGATACTTTGCCGCAAGGCAATTCATCCCCTTTTCCTGCTGTCACGACCTTAACTCCGGCTGTTTTTGCTGCCTCTGCAAGCTCCCTCCATGCATCTGGTCTTTCCGCCCAGGCAGGCAGGATCAGATATCCGGCCCGGATGGTTGTAAGACCTTTTCCCATATATTCCAGAAGCTCCTTCACACCGTTGATGTGATCCTGATCTGTATGGGAAATAAAAATCCCATCCAGCCAGGAAATCCCCTGACTTTTCAATGCCGGCAAAAGGCAGTATCTTCCAAGCTCCGACTGGCTGCTGCTTCCTCCGTCGATCAAAAAATGGTGATCCTCCGGGGTCTCCACAAGAATACCGTCACCCTGTCCTACATCCAAGCAGATCACCTTCAGACTTCCTGCTGGATGATATCCCAGTATCAGGATTCCGACTGCCAGAAAAATACCGGCTGTTATCCGGATAGCATATAGCTTCCAACAACCTGCTTCCGCCCGCTCCTCTGCTAGCTCCGTTTCCTCACAGACTGCTTTTTTCTTCCGGAGCTGTTCTTTTATATACTGCCCCATAAACAGAACTGTGATCAAAAAGCCATAATATACCAGGATCTGCCATATTTCCGGCTCTCCTCCGATCCAGGTACTCCATCCTGATCTTCCTGCCAGACTGCAGAGATATTCATAAAAAAGCAGCAGTACCCTTGCCGGCAGGATTACCAGTTTTGCCGCAGGAATACTGAGAATTCCCAGCAGCAGCGCCGCCATTCCTCCAGTCAGCACTACCCCCACACTTGGAAGCACCAACAGATTCAGGATAAATCCGGCAATAGAGACTTCTCCGAAAAACTTCAGCATCACCGGCAGAGTCACAAGCTGAAGAGCTATAGGACTTACCAGTGCCTTTGTCCATTTTTTCTCCGCTCCTGCAAGGGCACAGATCTTTTCCGCAGCGAGCCCCATTCCCAGAACACAGCCAAAGGACAGAAGAAATCCGCTGTCCAGGAGATAGGCCGGAGATTCCACAAGGATCATCATGGCAGTTACGGAAAGAGCACTCATCATATCATAGATCCGTCCGGTGATCCTGGCTCCCATGGCGATCAGAAACATAGTTACTGCACGCATGGTGGAAACACTCCCTCCGGTCATGATCCCATACTGCAGCATCACTCCCAGAGAAAAAATCCCGGCAGGCCAGATTCCCAGTCCCATCTTCTTTAGAAGGTTGTAAAGCCCCATTCCCAGAATACTGATATGAAGTCCGCTGATGGCAAGGATATGTATGATTCCGGCCAGCTGATAGCGCATCTGTGTTTCCGGATCCAGTTCCTGTTTGTCTCCAAGCGTCATGGCACAAAAAACAGGTGCATCTTTTCCTGCTGCTTCCTTCAGGATCTGTCTGCAGCTTTCTTTTATCTCCAAAAGGAGCTGCCTGTAGCCGGAATACACTGCTGTTTTCTTTTGGAGCACAGCGTTCTTCATAAAATAATAAATATGACGACAGGCATAAAAGTGTTGGCTGTCAAATCCCCCCGGATTCGCAGGACCTTCCACTCTTTTCAGCGTTCCCTTGACCAGGATCCGCATTCCCGGTTTCAGATCTTCTTCTTTTTTGAGAAATATTCTTACATTTTCAATTGGAAATTTTTTTGACTGATGGATAAGATATGTTTTTTTCAGATAAACAGACTGGGAAAATTCTGTGTTTTCATACTGTTCCACCTCCCCGCAGATCATGGAACCAGGGTGCGCTTCGATCTGCTCCTGCACATTTAACGGAAGGGGATTCCCCCTGATCAGAGGAATCCCCATAAGCTCCAGTGCGCCAAGACTCAGCACCATAAGAAAACACAAAAGACACATCGGCCTTTTCGCCATAAATGTTCTCCCGTTTTCTGATATTTTGAAATGTTTTATTTTTTCTATTCTTTTTTAGCCTTTGTGTGTGCCAGCAGGCTGTCGTTCCATTCATAGAACTTATAAAGCTGCATATTCTGGCCAAAGGTCACTTCCTTGTTTCCTTCGATGGAAATCTCAACTTTGTCCACATCCGTTGCCGCGATCAGCGTATTTACCACCGAATACACGGCAATCTGTTCCGAAACATCCAGCGCATAATCCTGAAATACGGAATTATAATCCACATAGCAGATTCCGTTTGCTCTCGTCAGGGAAAGTACATCTGAATTCTCCGGTATTGTAGGATAATGTCCTTTTTCCAGCGGACCTCTTGCAAGCTGCTCCAGAACCACCGTAGCTTTCGGAAGATTTCGTCTGTAGCGGACACTTCTCTGTTCCGCTACCAGTTTATCTCCGTTTTTATTTGTGAAATACAAAGTAAAGGTGTCATAGCTGTACACATCCCCATCGGACCCGGAAAACTCCACAAAGGTGTCGTTGTTCATGGCTCCCACTTCTTCACCCCTGGTATCTGTCAGCGGCTTTTTACCCACATAGATCTCCACAGAATCCACTCCTGGAACCTGTAAAAAGATCTTCACTATACCTGCCCGCACCAGAAGTTCTCTGGTACGTGACATTTTATCATAGGCCTCATTGAATTCTACGTTCAGGACTCCATCCTGTATGGAATAAGAAGAAATCTTTACCCCATCCGGAAAAAGTGAGATTCCGTCTTCCCGGGTCTCACGGTTATTCAGACTCTCGGAAAAATTGCGCAGCATCACTTCTGTTGTTTCCTTCTCCGGAGTATATTTTTCTTCTTTCAGTCTCGTTTCATCGCTGTTGATATAATAAAATCTATACTGCTGTTCTTCGTTTTTATTTCTTCCCGACAAACCTATGAAAGCAACCAGACCAAAAAGGATGCAGGCAGCGGCCACACAGATGATCAAAATCGTTTTTTTCATGCTGTACCTCCTAGGACGGGATATAGGACAGCGGGATCTTCACGGTAAATGTGGTTCCCTCGCCCTCTTTGCTGGATACCTTGATGATCCCATGATGCATGGCTATAGAACTTCTTGTAATAGCAAGTCCAAGACCGGTTCCGCCGATCTCTCTGGAATGGGATTTATCCACACGATAAAAACGCTCAAAGATCCGTTCAATGGAATCTTCCGGTATTCCCAGGCCGGAATCTGCAACCGTCACATAGAAATCCTTATGATCCGCATCCAGTGTTACGCGGACCCATCCCTCATCTACATTGTATTTGATACCATTTTCGACCAGGTTACTGATGGCAAGGGTAAATTTCACCTCATCCACATCTGCGGTTACCGGTCGGAACGAATCCAGGATCAGGTCAATCCTTCTCTGATCTGCAATAGGACGGAGACGCTTCAGGATATTCTCCAGCAGCTCATTGATATTCATATTGCTGATATTCATATCTGCTGCTTTTTTGTCCATTTTTACCAGGGAGAGCAGATCGGTGATGATCTTGTTCTCTCTGTCAATCTCTTCTGTGATATCAGAAAGAAATTCCTGATACAGTTCCTCCGGAACCCCCTGCTGTCCTACCAGCGAATCCGCCAGAACCTTCATTGAAGTCATAGGTGTCTTCAGCTCATGAGACACATTGGATACAAACTCCTGTCTGGATTCATCCAACGTCTTCATTCTGGAAAGCATCTTGTTAAATGCATCTGTGATCAAAGCTGTCTCTGTATAATCCGGTACCGAGATCTCCTCATTCTGATATCCGTCTGTAAGGTCCTCGATTGCTTTCGTTACCCTGGCAAATGGCTTCACCAGGATCGTGGAAAGAATATACCCCAGAAAAATGGCCAGCACTACAATGATACCGATGATCAGAATCCCTTTCTGCTCCAGTTCATGGATGGTTGCTGTCACCTCACTGGAAGATGCCATGATCATCATGGCACCCTGCACCTGTTTTACATCCGGACTTTTTACCGGAACTGCCAGGATCAGCTTCTGGCTGTCAGAATCATATTGGTAGGCATCTTCTCCTTTAAAACAGTTCAATACTTTCTGGGAAACCAGAGTCCTGCCCTCATCCACGCCATAGGTATCCTTGATGATCCTGAAATCCCTGTCTACAATGAGAATCCTGCCACCATAGCTGTTGGACAGTAATTCCAGCTTGCTGTTCACTGTCTGAGAGCTGGTGTCATTCAGATAATTCTCCTTGATCAGCAGGTCGCACATGATGTCACAGATGTTCTCCATGCTCTGCACACGGTTGGCAATGGCACGATCTTCATAGTTGGCAATGACCATTTCCGTTACGATGACACTCGGTACGATTCCCAGTATGATCAGGATGATCAGAATACGAAAGCGGAGACTTTTGAAAAATTTGCCGTTCTTTTTGAACTTCACAGGTTATGCCTGGAAATAGTAGCCCACACCCCATTTGGTGTGTACATATTTCGGCTCACTGGGATTGGCCTCGATCTTTTCTCTCAGGCGGCGGATATGTACATCTACGGTACGGACATCTCCCGGATATTCATAGCCCCATACGATATTCAGAAGATTTTCTCTGCTGTATACCTTGTTCGGATTGAATACCAGCAGCTCCAGCACATCAAATTCCTTGGCTGTGAGGTTGATCTCCTTTCCGGAGATAAATACGCGGCGTCCCTCGCAGTCCAGCTTCAGTTCTCCGACTTCCACAGTCTTGGCCTTCTCCTGCTTGTCCTGTTTGCTGCCTGCACGGCGGATGATCGCCTTGATGCGGGCTTTGACTTCCAGGATATTGAAAGGCTTGGTGACATAATCATCAGCTCCGTATTCCAGACCCAGGATCTTATCCATATCTTCTCCTTTTGCTGTAAGCATGATGATCGGAACATTGGAAAATTCACGGATCTGCTGGCATACCTCAAGACCGTCCATTTTTGGAAGCATCAGGTCAAGAAGAATGATATCGTACTCTCCTGCTTTTGCTTTTTCCAGTGCTTCCTCTCCGTCATAGGCACAGTCCACTTCCATTCCGTCCTGCTCCAGACTGAAGCGAAGTCCCTTGACAATCAGTTTCTCATCATCTACTACCAATACTTTCCTGCTCATTTAGCGCTCCTTACTTTATTGCTATTTTATCCTTTATCTTCTCATAGGTTCCTTCTTTGATGCCTGGTACATTCATGATATCCTCTGCTGAAGCAAAGGGACCGTTCTCTTCCCTGTAAGCGATGATCGCCAGGGCCTTGGACTCCCCTACACCTGTAAGAGTAGTAAGCTGGGATACATCAGCGGTGTTCAGATCGATCTTCTGCTCTGTGGAAGATGCAGTCTCAGCTTCACCGGAATCCTCTCCGGCGGATTTCTGTCCGCTCGCCGTTTCGGTACTGTTTTCTGCTGTGACTTCCGCTCCATCCTGGGTAGCTGCGATCCGCTGGCTGTCCACCTCCGCCTGGGTAGGCACATAAACCTGCTGTCCATCGGAAAGTCCCTTAGCACGGTTGAGATAGCTTGCCGCAGCTTCCGGAAGATATCCTCCGGCCTGCTCGATAGCCTGAAAAACACGGCTGCCATATGGAAGCTCATAGACTCCCGGGCTGGTCACTGCTCCACATATATCTACATAAATGGTCTGAGGGGTGTCTGAGATCTCCGGCAGCTGTTTTTCAACCTCCGGAGCCGGTTCCTCCGCAGACTCATTCTGTTTCTTCTGTGATATATCTGCCGCAGTCCCTGCGGATGCCTTCCCGGATACTTCACTTTCCGTATCCTTCGGTTCTTCCTGCTCTGCATCCATTCCGGATGCTTCCGTACTTTCTTCCTGCACCAGTTCTTTCTCCAGAAATTCTGTTCCGTCATCCTTACAGCCTGTCAGCCCTGCCAGGATCTGTAACAAAAATATGGAAAAAACAAGCCGAACACTTCTGATATGTGATCTTATTTTCATAGGTAGGCGGTTCACTCCTTTCCGCCGATGTGGCGACAGGTGCCCCGTTACTCATGCAAAACCATACCTTATTTTAACGAAGTATTACAAATATTACAATACTTTTATTTCTATTTCCATTTGAAAATAACCACACCTGCAATACAGATCAGCATTCCCAACAGCTTTCTCCACTGAAAATCTGCTCTTTCCACACCGAAAATCCCCAGCAATTCTATAAGATAAGCCACCGCAAGCTGAGAAATGACAATAAGCATAACCGCCCGCGCAGGCCCCAGACTTCCCATACTCCGGATCACTGTGATAGTGATAAATGCACCGATCACTCCTCCGAGTAAATTATATTTAGCCTCTACCTGCCACAGCATGCCGATACTTTCTCTGCCTGTGAAAAACCATGCTGCCACACAGACCAGAAATGCAGAAAACTGTACCCAGCCGGTTGAAACCCACAGACTGGTCTGTTTTGTTACATTTGTGTTAAATACCCCTTGAATACTCATCAGTGCACCTGAGATCAGTGCTGACAAAAATCCCCACATAAAAATCCCTCCATATATACTCCATTTCCGGTATTACTGCCGGAAAAAGGCGCTGCATATTTCTGCAACGCCTTTACGGTTTCTTATAGTTTATGTTGTTTTTCTGAAATTATTCCGGAAAATATTTTCTGAGATATATCCTTCCGGAAAACGCAATATGCGGCATCTCATAAAAAATGGCTGTTTTCGGACAGATCGGACGATAGAGCGGGTCTGCCACAATGATCCTGGCTGTTTTCAGCTTTTCTTCCATGGCTTCCTCGCCACAGATGGCTTCATCTCCCTTGCGCAAAAGTCCCTCTGTGATCTCCAGCGGACAGAGCAGCTGAACCTTTTTTCCGTATTTCTGCTCTATGACTGCTGCCAGGGAGCCCATGGTAACCGGTTCTCCGATGATGGTAATGTCCGGTACGGAAAAAAATACCTCATCTTTGTCGGGCATTTCCCTGCTTTCTCCTGAAGGATCAGATACTGCTGACAGACTGTTCCTTCCCTGAAAATAGATTACCTGCTCCGGAGTTACTTTCCACAGTTCCTCCTGTTTCCCTAAGATCTGCCCTCCGCTTTCCTCTGCGGAGTCATCCTTCTTATTTACCCACTCTCCACAGGATCTATCCGCGATCCGCTCAAGTGCATCTGAAATCTGCCCCTCATAGCCTTCCACAGGAGTCCCCACGAGAAATGGCGTACCGAATTTTTCTTTCAACACATTGGCCGCCGGGATTCCCACAGAGGATACCACAAGGTTTACCGCTGCTTCACCGGCACAGGACAAAGCTTCCAGCGTATCCCCCATAGCCCAGGTGGAAAGTATCTCCCAGCCATAGTTTTTCAGACGTTTTTTCATAGCATCTACTGCAGACTGCGGGCCAAGATCAAGGGGTGTTGCTCCAAGAAGATTTAATTTTCTGCTTCTCTTCTCTGTAGATCTTTCCGCAGATCCCGTCGGTACTTCTGAACACCTTCCTGTTTTCTCTGCTGCTCCTGTGAAATGTCCTGCGATTTCCGCCAGTGCCAGCCCTGCTCCGTATACATAGTCGTGCATGCCGCTGGTCGGAACCGAAAATACCGGAATTTCGGTCCTTGCTGTAAGTGCACGGGCCAGTCCCTGAAAATCTGTTCCGTTCATAAAGGGGATCGGTGAACTTGCAAGTGCAATAAATTTCGGTTTCAGCTCCTTTGCCGCCTCTTCGATATCCTGAAGAAATTTCTCATCATTTCCCATAATGGCATCGATATCCGTAAGACCTGAGATAAAGATCAGACTGTCCTGGTCGTACCACCGGATCTCATCATGGGTATTATAGGTAGAATTACAGCCGGAGGGATCATGCATCACTGTCATTCCTCCAAGCTCATACAACGCGGAGCAGACACCAGACACGTCTGCCGTGTAGATTGGTATGATCCGATATGCCTGTCTCATATGCAGCTTTCGCACCCCCATCCCTTTCGAACGATCAGATCCTCCGGAGCTTTTTCCTCATTAAATGCCTCCAGCATCAGCTGTGCAGTACGTCTGATCCCGTCAAAGCCCCAAAGCCCGCCACCCTGTACCATATTGACAAAATTCCGGCTTCCGGTAAACCAGGCTGCTTTTTGTCCGACGGCAAGGATTTTTCCGGAATGCTGCCGTGACCGCACTCTCATCTCCGGGCGGACAGTCGAAATCAACATGAGTTCCGGGTAATTCTCCTTCAGCCAGAAAAATACTTCTTTTTCTTCCGGGCTGATACTGTCCAGAAAAACGGACTGTACCTGAAATCCATGCGTAAGGAGAAGCTTTGCAAGTCCCAGAGGTCTTGGATGAAAAAGATAATCCACAGCTACGGGAGTGTCACCGATGATCTGGTGTGCATGGAAAAGAGCTTCCTCGCATTTTCGGATCTCCGTTTCGATATCCAGACCATTTTTACCGCCACTTTGCTGCTCCAGCAGCTCCAGCAAATACTTTTCCTGCGTCTCTATCTCCTCATAGTCAAAGCTTCCGGGCAGGTATAAAAACGGCCTTCCAAGTCTCTCCGCCTGCTGCTGTACTCCGAATTTTCCTGCCGGATAGCAGTTAAGGATCAGGCTTCCCTCTCCCAGGCTCTGATAATCCTCCCAGGTCTTACAGGCCGGTGCTTCCCGGAGACGGATTCCGTTCTTTTTCAGGATCCGGCAGATATCTGCACTCTCATCCAGCACAAAATCACTGCCCAGGACTGTAACACATTCCGGATCAGCTTTCCTCTCCGGTACTGCATCATACATGGCACGGCGCAGCTTCTGATCCGGAGTCGTACCTGTTTTCTGCATGACAGGATCCATAAAGCATCGCATAAAAAAAATCTCCGGAAATCTTTCTTCCAGTTCTCCGTAGATGCGTTCCAGATCACTTCCCAGAAAATGATGAAGACACACGGTAAAAAGCAGGACTGCCTTTGGCTTCTCATCCAGCCGGTTCAGAATGTCCGTCACTCCTTCAATGGTCACATCCTCCAGATTTCCGCCCAGAAGATCCTTTTCCTCCACGATCACAAAGGAAAAACGGTCTGCCGCATTCATCTCTGCGGCAGTCAGCACAACGCCACGCATGCAGTTATCCGCACAGACGTAGATCTGCCTTGCTTCCGGAACCAGCATTCCCGTATGTACAATATTCCAGTTTCCATGGACTGGTGAATTAAATTCCAGCCCCGACTGAAAGGGAACCGGAAAAGAGGCTTCCTTTATAAATATTTCTGTTTTTCCCGAAAGCTCTCTGTTACCAACTCTTTTTAACATGAGCCTTCCTCCCTGCATGCATTCAGGATCTGCTCGGCCAGTGTCCGGTACTCCTCTGCCATCTCACAATCCGGATAAGCTTCCAGAAGAGTTTTTCCTCGATTCTCTGCTTCCAGGACCAGTTCACTTCTGGAAAGCGTTCCCACTACCCGCGTATGAAAATCCTCTGCCAGCTCCCGGACTTTTTCTTCCTCTCCCGGCACGTTCCGCCGGTTCAGGATCACGCCGCCAAGGGATGCATATCCTCTGTTTCTGAAATTATCCACTGCCATGGCAATATTTGCCCCTGCATGGATGGCCATGTTTTCTCCGGAAGTGATGATAAATACCTTATCTGCATACCCCTTTCGCATGGGCATGGAAAATCCACCGCAGACAACATCTCCCAGTACGTCATAAAAAACAATGTCCGGTTTATAGGTCTCATAGGCTCCATTTTCCTTAAGCTTCTCAAGAGCAGTAATGATACCTCTTCCCGCACATCCAAGCCCCGGTGCAGGACCGCCGGCTTCCACACAGACTACACCCCCATATCCGATCTGCACCATATCCGTAAGCTTCAGCTCCTGGCGTTTCTCGTTATACAGCTCCAGCACAGTGGGAACCTTTTTTCCATGCCTGAGAAGGATTGTGGAATCTGCCTTGGGATCACAGCCGATCTGCATCACCTTCATTCCTTTTTCCGCAAGGGCTACTGCCACATTGGAAACCGTAGTAGATTTTCCGATGCCGCCCTTTCCGTATACCGCAACTTTTATCATTTTCTGTCCTCCGCTTTTGTGATCACATTAGAATATGCCGTTTTGGCGGAAACTCCACTGAGGTGGCCGATCTTTCCGGATAAGGAGCTGATCACATCCTGTGGTGCATCAATGGCAATACTGATGATATTGATGCCTTTTTCCCGGTAAGGGATCCCCATTCTCCCGATAATATATTTTCCCGCTTCATGAAGAAAACGGTTGATATCATCGATCACGTCATTGTTTTCCACAATGATCGAGATCAATGCCACTCTTGTCTCCATAAGATCTGACTCTCCTTTCCGATATTATCAGCAGATCCTCGGCAGAAGCTCTCCTCCCGGCTGCGGAAGAAGTGCCTGCGTTCCGATCTCCGTAGTCATGACAACCTTTCCCGGCTGGTCTTCCGTAACTTCACCGATAATGGCTGCGTCCCTGGAATAAGGACATTTACGCAGTGCTTCCACGATCCTTCCTGCCTCTTCCTTTGGCGCCATGATCACCATTCGTCCCTCACATGCCAGATAAAGCGGCTCCAGGCCAAGCATGCCGCAGACCCCCTTTACCTCCGGAGCTACCGGAACAGCTGCTGCATCCAGGCGGATCCCTACGTTACTCTGTCCTGCGATCTCGTAAAGAACCGTTCCGACACCACCTCTTGTGGCATCACGGATCACATGAATGTTATGGGTGGCATCCAGTACCTCTTTTACAGCTCCCCACAGCGGTGCGCAGTCACTTGTCACATCTGCGTCAATGCCGAAATCCTCTCTTGCCAGAAGAATGGTGCATCCATGTCTTCCCACATCACCGGTTACAATAATGGCATCTCCCGGTTTTGCCAGCTCACCGCCTACCTGAACGCCCTCCTGGATCTCACCCATTCCGGTTGTTGTGATAAACACACCGTCAACCTGACCTTTTCCTGCCACCTTAGTATCTCCGGAAACAATACGCACTCCGGCTTCTTTTGCTGTTTTTTCCATGGCTGCGGCAATCTCCTCCAGCTTCTCCATGGGAAAACCCTCCTCAATGACAAAAGCGCAGGTAAGATACATCGGTTTTGCTCCCATACAGGCAAGGTCATTAACGGTTCCGCAGATGGAAAGCTTGCCGATATTTCCCCCCGGAAAAAATGCCGGAGAAACAATAAATCCATCGGTGGATACTGCCATTTTTCCTGCAGGCGGAACCAGCACGGCCGCATCATCGGCTGTGAGATCCGGGTTTGCAAAATGCGTTTTGAATACTTCATCGATCAGTTCTGAGGTCTGACGGCCTCCGGCACCGTGTGCCATGGTCACTGTTTTATTTTCCATAATATTATCTTCTTTCTATGCTGGGTCAAAGGAATTTCATATCGGTTTCATCCTGTCAGATCTTCCGGATACGATCCTTCGTTTGTACTATATGTAATGTATCATATTTCGCAGTCCATTAAAGCGGACATCAGTTTCCGTACATAAAATATGCGGAACATGCTCCTTCATTGGATACCATACAGGCACCTACCGGATGCTGCGGGGTACAGACCTTTCCGAATACCTTACAATCTGATGGCCTGCATTTTCCCTGAAGCACATCCCCACAGCGACAGGCCGGATTTGGCCTGCCCTGAATCGGCGGCACTGCATATTTTTTTCTGGCATCAAAGGCTTCCCACTCCTTCCGGAGCACCAGCCCGGACCCCGGGATCACACCCAGACCGCGCCATTCAGAATCGCAGGGCTCCATCAGTTCATCGATCAGCTTCTGTGCCTCCGGGCTTCCCTCACTTTTTACCACACGGGGATAGCAATTCACAAAGAACGGTTTTCCTTCCTGAAAACGTACCAGTGCAACAGCCAGTGCCGTAAGCAGCTCCTTCGCTGTAAAGCCTGCCACCACACCACTGATGCCTTCCTCTGCCAGATGCTCGCAGAGCGCAGTTCCTGTGATCGCATTGACATGTCCGGGATAAAGGAACACATCCGCACTGCCCTTTAATGCCTGATAAGCCTGGGGCATGGTCTTGTTTGCCACAAGGAGCGAATAATTGGAAAGTCCGTCCTCTCCGGCCTTTTTCACGGAAAGACAGCCGGCAGGCGTGGTGGTCTCAAAGCCAACGGAAAGAAATACCACCTGCTCTTTTGGATGCTCTTTCGCATATTTTTCTGCATCTGCCGGTGAATAGACGATCCGTATCCTGGCGCCTTCTGCCCTGGCATCTGCAAGGCTTTTCTTTGTTCCCGGTACGCGGACAAGATCACCGAATGTGCAGATCGTCACCTGTTTTTCCAGAGCAAGATAAACGGCCTCGTCAATAAACCCTACCGGTGTTACACAGACCGGACATCCCGGTCCTGAGATCAGCTCCACCTGAGACGGCAGAAGCCTGCGGATCCCCAGACGGAAGATCTCGTGGGTGTGTGTTCCGCAGACCTCCATGATCCGCACCGGCGGTCCCTGATATCCTTCTATGATCTCTCTTGCTGTTTTTTTCCTCTCTTCCATCACAGCAGTTCCTCCATCAGCTGGTCTGTCTCTTCCTCGTCATCATCGGTGATCTTTGCAATGGCAACACCAGCATGCACCATCACATAATCCCCCGGCTCCAGGTCTCCCAGGAGCTGGGCGGAAACCTCTCTCTTTGCGCCGCCTGCATCCACCACTGCTGTTCCGTCACTGATCTTTACTACTTTTGCTGATAATCCTACACACATATTTGTGCCTCCCATCCTGCATTTCTGCTGTATGCTCCATGCATTATCATAAAACATTTTTGATCCGTATCTGCATGATCTCATCTATATTTATCTGTATCGCTGCACATAAGCCATCCCATACACCGCCTGGCCCAGTGCGATTCCTCCGTCATTCGGCGGGATCAGGCTGTGCTTCAGAACTTTAAACCCCAGTTCCGTAAGACCGTCATCTACCAGCTCCAGAAGCAGCCGGTTCTGAAAGACACCGCCACTTAATGCCACTTTCCGGATTCCGGTCTGCCGCTCTGCTTCCTCACAGGCTGCAAGGATCTCATCTGCCAGTGCCCGGTGAAATCCATAAGCCAGCTTCCCGGGATCCTCTCCTGCAAGCCTTGCCCGGACCAGATATGCAACGATTTCACCTGTATTTAAAATAAATTTTCGTTCATCTTCAGACGCTTCTGAGATGTCTGTGCTTTCCGGAATGTCTTCCTTTTCTGACATCCGTATCTTCAGATTTTCTTCCGGATTTTTCTTCTGCATCTCCCGCTGCTTTCTCCAGGCCTCCGCCGCAAATTCCAGTGCTGTGGACGCTTCTCCCTCAAAGGTAGACGCTCTCCGGATCCCCAGGATCGCACTGACTCCGTCAAAAAGTCTTCCTGCACTGGTGGAAGTCACGGCATTGATCTTCCGCTGTGCCATAGTCACCAGTACCTTTGCTTCCTGATCTGTGCAAAGTCCCAGTTTACGGACAGTTTCCAGGGTTTTTTCCAAATTTCCCGTATTCTGCCAGATCAGGGAAACGGCGACCCGCCAGCCTTCTTTTGCGGAAATATCTCCGCCAACCTGGACAAAGGGTTCTATACTTCCAAGCCTTGTAAATCCCTGACAGTCTGCAACCAGGAACTCTCCGCCCCAGATGGTTCCATCGGTTCCATAGCCTGTTCCGTCAAAGGAAACCCCTATCACCTTTTCTTCGCAGTCATTTTCTGCCATGCAGGATAAAATGTGTGCATAATGATGCTGCACCCTCAGAACCGGAAGCCCTAGCTCCTCTGCCACCACTGTGGAATTATATTTAGGGTGAAGATCACAGACCACTACCTTCGGCTGCACCTCCAGAAGTGTTTCCAGCCGCCCGATCGTTTCCTTCAGGGCTTTTACCGTTCGAAGATCCTCCAGATCTCCCACATAAGGGGAAGGATAAAAACGGTTATCCGCACCAATACAGAAGGTGTTCTTAAGTTCTCCACCTGCTGCGATCACCTGGCCCTTCCAGGGTGTGGAGACCATAAACGGCAGCGGCGCATACCCGCGGGAACGGCGGATCATATAGGGTTCACCCTTATAGAAATCCATCACCGAATCGTCGGCCCGGATACGTATCTTCCTGTTGTGGGAAAGAATGCAGTCACAGAGATGGGAAAGCTCCTCTGCCGCCTCCTCATCATCTCTGCAGATCGGCGCCCCGGAAGTATTTCCGCTGGTCATTACCAGAAGCCCGGGCATCCGGATCCCATCATCGTAATGAAAAAGAAGCAGCTGAACCGGTGCATAGGGAAGCATGACACCCACCTTGGGATTCCCGGGTGCAATACTCTCACAAAGCCCCGTTTCTCCCGGCAGCTTATCCAACAGCAGGATCGGCTTCTGATGACCGGTAAGGATCTTCTCCTGTTCCTCGCTGACCTTACAGATCTTCTTCACAGCTTCCATATCCTGTGCCATCACTGCAAAAGGCTTCACCGGACGCCGTTTCCGCTGCCGCAGCCGCTGTACAGCCTCCTCACTGGTAGCATCACAGCAAAGGTGAAAACCACCGATCCCTTTGATGGCCACGATCCCGCCGGAAGCAATGATCTTCCTTGTATAAGTGATGGCCTCCCGTCCCCGTTCCTCTCTTCCCGCCAGGTATACCTCCGGGCCGCAGTCATTACAGCACACCGGCTGGGCATCATAGCGTCTGGTATCCGGGTTATGGTACTCATCTGCACAGGAGGGACACATGGGAAATTCCTTCATACTGGTCCGTTCACGGTCATAAGGAAGCGAATCCAGGATCGTCAGTCTCGGACCGCAGCAGGTACAGTTGATAAAAGGATGCAGATACCGCCTGTTTTCCGGATCAAACATCTCCGCCTTACATTCATCGCAGATCGCGATATCCGGGGAGACAAAGATCTCCCCCTTTGTCTTCTCACTTTCGATGATATCAAACTGTGTAAATTTCTCCGGCTCCTCCACCGGTTCTTCGAGAAGCTTCAGGATAGCTGCACGCTTCGGTGGCTTATTCCCGATATCTGCGATAAAGGCATCCACATCCTGCTGCTTACCCTGAGCAAAAATCTCCACATAGGGTCCTTTATTGGACACACTGCCACGGATTCCTCTTGCCATAGCATGACGGCTCACCGTAGGGCGAAATCCCACTCCCTGTACGATCCCATAAACACGGATCATTTTCGTAATTTCCCGCTCCATATGTTTCTCCATTCCCTGCAGCTGTTTCCACTGATCCGGCTGCAGCATGCATGTAACTTTATGTCCTGCCATTATGGTCTACCTGCATTTTCCGGATACTGCAAAATGCACTGTATCCACAAACACTCCTGAAAAAGCCTTTGTCATCCGCTTCATACATGGATCTGCAAAGATCACGTCATATCCGCCCTTCTCTGCCAGTTCCATGTAATCTTCCTCATCCCTTAATGACACATCGCCCTCCTCCAGGAGATCTTTTTCCATGGAAAACCAGCTTGCCACGGTGATCTCTCCGTCCGCACCACGTTTCCGTAGCTCCTCTCTTATGGAACCGGCCATCACCTGCTGCTGCACGATGAGAATCTTTTTTCCTGTATAATCCATATCAGGAACCAGCTCTTCCGCCAGAGGATATCCCACCTCATAAGGTGTTCCGAAGGTTTTCTCCAGATATCTGGCACATTCCAGTGCCGCAGGAGAAACCACGATATTTTTTTCCACAGAGGAGGCTTTTTTTACCTCATCAAGTCCGTCTCCCATTCCGTAGCAGACCGCTCTCTGTCCTCTGGCACGGAATTTTTCACGGATCTTGTCTGCTGCTTTCAGGTCACTGACATCCTGAGGTGTCATTCCGAGAACTCCTGTCTTACCAGCCTCCGCAGGCAGCTTTTCCCGGGCAAAGGCTTTAAAAAGCTCCAGATAAGCCTTCCGCTCTCCCGCATCATAAAGCTCCATTCCGTTGGTATTTACTGCAAGCACCGGAAGATCTGTTTTCTTCTCGCACATCCGCCGCAGTGCCTGATGATCCGTTCCGATCACAGCCGGTACCGGTGTTCCGATAATGGCTGCAAAGCCTGCCTCCACCTTTTCTGCTGCATCCACAAGCTTAGCAACCAGGCGGTCATCCCGTCCCAGGATGGCATCCATATCCCGAAGTCCTGCACTGAATACCGCACTTTTCTGTTCAAACCATCTTGGTTCATCAAAGCCGCAGACATTTCCCGCACATCCTCCTGCATCACAGATCACGATGATCCCGCCAAGCTCATACAGCACTGACACGGCTCCGGACTGATCCGGTGCAAAGGGTGTCAGATATTTCCGAAGTCCTCTCATACCTTTCCTCCCTTCTGCAAAACTTTCTCTGTCAGTGTCTCAAACAGCCTGCGTACCCCTGCATAGCCATAGGGCTGCCGGTCCTGATTCCACACGGCATTTGGCTGATCCCGGTGATAATATCCTGCATCCTTTCCTATAGTAAGGTTCACTCCGCTCCCGGACGGATCGTAATACAGCATGGTGGGTTCCATATTGGAAAAAACCTTTGTATCCGGACTCAATTCCGCAAGATGCCGTATGTATACAAAATTCTCGGCTGTGATGGTTCCGTAGATCTCCGGCACCCGGAAACCATACCGCACCAGGGCAAGGGCCAGCTCAAAGGGATCTCCGTTCATGCACTCCCCTACAGCAAAAGACGCATCCGGACAGATCTCCCGGAATTGCTCCACAGCCTCTTCTGCTGCTTTTTTATACACTTCCTGATCAAAAGAGACTCCAAGAACCTGTCCCAAGGCACGATACTGATTTTCGATCTTATCTGTCTGGTAGAGCCTCCGAAGCTCAATAAAAGGAATCTTCAGCCGGTCATGAAAATCCTCCGCTGCAAACCTTGCTTCCGGATGAAGCACCAGATTAAAATTGGCCTGTGACATGGTCTGATATTCTTCATAATCCTTACATCTTGAGATCTCATGGATGGTCTTTACGCCTGCCTGCTGCAGCAGCTCATACATCTCGCAGTCATCAACCAGCGGCGAAAAAAATCCCAGAAGATTGACCACATTTCCTTTTTTCTTCTGTGGCTCAAGGAGGGAGTATAAGGACTGGCGCACATGGACCATAGGCGGCTTTCTGCCCTCACGTGTCAGTGCGTACATGTAACAGGGGCGCACCGGAATATCCACCTTTTCCTCTGCCTTCCGGCAGACACGTTCCATATCCGTTCCCAGAAGTGCATCCACACAGGTGATACAGATCATCACCACAGACGGCTTCTTCTCACAGCAGTCGCAGATCTCTTTTACCGCTTTCGGGATCTTTTTCAGGTGACGGCCTGTAACAATATCCGTCTCGTCCATCATCAGATAAAAAAATCGATCATTGTACTCCGGCATGGAGCTGATAAGAGAAGTATTTCTTCCGCAGCATCCCGGTGCCACGATCAGCATAATGGAATCCGGCACTGCAAGCCCGGCCCGCTTTACGCCAAAGCCCTCCGCTCCCGGAGAGTTAAATGCCAGAGTTGCTGGAGAGCTGTAGATCAGATGCTTCCCGGAGATCATCTGCGGAGGGATCGTTTCCAGCCCGCCCCGGGCCAGTTCTTCTGCAGTTGCAAAATATGCTTTCTTTTTCATATATCCTCCTTCTCCGTTTCTTCACTTTCCAACAGCTTCCTGGCCAGTGCAAAAAATTTCTCACTGATCTCAGAATTCTCATCTCCCTCGATCACCGTTTTGCCCTGATCCTCCCATCGGATGATCTCGTCACTTCTCGGGATCTCACCCACGACCGGGATATTATTTTTTTCTGCAAAAGCATTTACTTTTTCTGTTTCATTCTCCACATTCCTGTGATTCAGCACGATCCCGAAGATTCTCGCATAGCTTCGATCCTCAAAATTCCGCACAGCACTGGAAATATTATTGGCTGCATAGAGTGCCATTTTCTCTCCGGATGTGACAATGAGTACTTTTTCCGCATAGCCCTCCCGGATCGGTGCCGCAAAACCGCCGCATACTACATCTCCAAGAACATCGTAAAGCACTACATCCGGCTTCCAGGTCTCAAAAAGCTTCAGATCCTCCAGAAGCTGAAAGGTTGCGATGATACCTCTGCCTGCACAGCCAAGTCCCGGCGTGGGGCCGCCGGTCTCAATGCAGAGAACTCCACCAAAACCCTCCTTTGAAATATCCTCCAGCTTTTCCGGCTCCTCATCCTCTTCCCGCATATAATTCATTACCGGCCGCAGAGGTTCTCCCCCAAGAAGATTGATGGTGGAATCCGCCTTGGGATCACAACCGATCTGGATCACTCTCTTCCCCATGGCTGCAAAAGCCGCCGCCAGGTTGGACGTCACTGTAGACTTTCCGATACCGCCCTTTCCGTATACTGCTACCTTCAGCATAAAATCCTCCCTAATTCATTCTGTCCGCTCCCGCAGGTATTTTTCATAAAAAAGCTCTTTCACGCACAAGGTGAAAGAGTCCCGTATTCCGCTCACAAAACAAAGTCAAGCGGATATTCGCGATCCGCATTTGCTGCTTGTTCATAACCGAATAACTGCTTCGCAGCTGATTCGGTTAAGCTGTGCCGGATGAGCAACGATTCCTGCTCGGATATTCCTTGCCGTCAAAGTCTGTTTCCTGCTGTATTTTGTTTTAATGCCTCATCCGGATAGAAAGAAAATATTTCGTTCCGTCTGAATTTTTCTATTTTTATTATACAATGGTGTACATTAGTGAGTCAATTGCAACTCTGACTTTTTATACAAAAAAAGACCCCCAGGCGAAATATTTTTAAGCATTTCGCCGAGAAGTCTCTTCTCTGATCTGCCGGCTCAGAAGCCGCGGCAAAGTTATTCTTATGATAAAGCTTTACTGGATAGAAACTACGTGATATCCTCTGTCTTCCACTACCTTCTTAAGTTCTTCGTTGGAGATCTCTCTGTCGTAGGAAACCACTGCCTCACCTTTTTTCAGGCTTACTTTTGCTGCCGCACCGTCAATGCGGTTGATCGCTCTTGTGACGCTGGCCACACAGTTCTCACAGTGCATGCCTGTGATCTTCATGGTTTTCTCACCCAGCTTGGTTCCATCCAGCTTCTTCTTCGGGATCTCCGGCTTGCTGCCGCCTCCGCAGCAGGCGCCTTCGCCCTTCAGATGTTTATATGCGCCTTTTCCGGCAAACAGCATAATGATGATAACAACGATGACAACAATTGCATTTGCCATGATTTCTTTCCCTCCTGGTTACTTATGCATTCCACTACAGCCGGAGCAGCCGGAGCAATGACCGGAGCAGCTGCCGCCACAGCCACCTGTACGTGTGTTACCGGCACAGCCGACACAGCTGAGCCCCTGTTTCTTTCTTGAATAGAGATAACTGATCACAAATACGCCATATGCGATCACCAGTGCCAGTACAATAATATCCGCTATCATACTCATATCTGTCACCCTTTCTTTCGCTGTACAGCCTGTGAACTGCTGCCAGCCTCTGATGAATACTTTTGTAAAAAAACTTCCATATTTCTTCAGGCTTATTATAGCACAGAAGACCAGGTATTTACATCCCCGGTCTCCTGCATTTCTTATCATTTCAGCTGTTCTTACAGCATCATTTCAAAGCTATCATATGTACCGGATCGTTACTGTATGACCGGTTTTCAATTACTCTGCTGCCTGTACAGATCTCTTTGTAACATCGTTCTGGTTCTTGTACGGATCTGGTCTGAACAGAAGGAAGAGCAGGATCGCTGCAAGGATCAGCGCTACGATCGTTCCAATTCCGAAGGAACCGGCACCTGTGACAACAAGACCGATCTGGTATACACAAAGTGTTACAACATAAGCAAAAATGTTCTGGAAGAGAATTGCAAACCAGAACCATTTTCTGGACTGCATCTCATGTGCCATTGTAGAAATAGCTGCAAGGCACGGAGAGTCAAGCAGGTTGAACAGCAGGAAAGAAAATGCTGCTACTGCTGTCGGGAACCATGCTTTGATCGCTGCACCAACGATCATGGTATCCTCTGCATCATCACCAGCTACGTTTGCAAGAACACCCATTGTACTTACGATGGACTCTTTTGCGGAGAATCCGGAGATGGAGGCTGCAACCGGCTGCCATTTGCCAAATCCAAGAGGAGCAAAGATCGGAGCAAGGATACCGCCAAGGATAGCCATGATACTGTCGTTGCTGTCCTCAACAAATCCGATTCCGCTTCCTGTATTTCCGATGCTGGAAAGGATCCACATGATAACGGTTGCAAGGAAAAGAATGGTACCGGCTTTGATGATGAAGCCTTTCAGTCTCTCCCAAACATGAAGCAGAACTGTCTTTACAGACGGAATGTGATACTGTGGAAGCTCCATTACGAACGGAGCAGGTTTGCCGGAGAACGGTTTTGTTTTCTTCAGGATGATCGCAGATACAAGAACTGCTACAATACCGATAAAGTACATCAGTGGTGTGATAAAACCAGCAGCTACGTAGTCACCGGTTGCATAAGCAGTCATGATACCGCCCATAAGAGCGATAACAGGAAGCTTGGCACCACATGGAATAAATGTTGCTGTCATGATCGTCAGACGACGGTCATTATCTGCCTCGATCGTTTTGGAAGCCATGATTCCAGGGATTCCACAGCCGGAGGAGATAAGAAGCGGGATAAAGCTCTTTCCGGAAAGTCCGAAATGACGGAATACACGGTCCATGACGAATGCGATACGAACCATGTAACCGCAGTCCTCAAGGATGGAAAGGAACAGGAACAGGATCGCCATCTGCGGAACGAATCCAAGCACTGCACCAAGACCACCGATGATACCATCTGATACAAGGCTTACCAGCCAGTCAGCAACACCGGCATTGCCGAGTCCATCCGTTACAACACCCTGGATGGTTCCCACAAAGCTGTCGTTTGTCCAGTCTGTTACCATGGTACCAACTGTTGTTACCGATACATAATAAACGATAAACATGGTAAGGATAAAGATCGGAAGACCGAGAATACGGTTTGTTACGATACGGTCGATCTTATCGGAAACTGTCATCTTATTTCCGCTTCTCTTAACGTTTGCAGAAACAACCTTCTGGATGTACTGATATCTTCCATCCGTTACGATACTCTCTGTATCATCATCCTCTGCCTTCTCAAGGCCAGAAGCAATCTCCTCGATCCTGGACTGTGCAGAAGCCGGAAGGTTCAGACCTTCTTTTACCTTGCTGTCTCTCTCAAGAAGCTTTACTGCATACCATCTCTTGTTCTCCTCAGCGATGTTTGCAGGAACAAATCCCTCGATCTCATTTACAGCTTTTTCTACTGCTTTCGGAAATTCCATCTGCTTAGATGGTACTCTGTGCTGGTTCGCACATTTGATTGCCTCATCAACAACCTCTTTAAGGCCTTTTCCTTTAAGAGCAGAGGTCTCAACGATCGGGCATCCAAGCGCGGAGCTTAAGCCTTTTACATTGATATGGATGTTGTTCTTTTTCAGAAGATCCACCATATTAAGAGCGATAACAACCGGGATACCGATCTCAAGAAGCTGGGTTGCAAGATACAGGTTTCTCTCGATGTTTGTTGCATCCACAAGATCGATGATCACATCCGGTTTCTCTTTCAGAAGGTAATCACGGCTGACAACCTCCTCAAGTGTATACGGGGAAAGTGAATAGATACCCGGAAGGTCTGTTACCGTTACATCCTTCTGGTTTTTCAGCTTGCCCTCTTTTTTCTCTACAGTAACACCTGGCCAGTTACCAACGTACTGGTTTGCGCCTGTAAGAGCATTGAACATTGTAGTCTTACCACAGTTCGGGTTTCCGGCAAGAGCTATTGTTACAGACATTTTGCATCCTCCTTTTTTCAGGTCAGAGCCTGACGCTCTGTCATTTTTCGAAGCGTATTTACTTTACTTCCACACATGCTGCGTCATGCTTACGCAGGGAAAGCTCATAACCTCTGATGGTGATCTCAACCGGATCTCCAAGAGGAGCTACCTTTCGGATATAAACCTCGCTGCCTTTTGTGATTCCCATATCCATGATACGGCGCTTGTAAGCCGGGTCGCCGGTGATCTTGGAAACAACTACTGTAGAACCTACTGCTGCATCACGTAAAGTCATTTCTCTTTTCCTCCCTGTTCATATTCCAATTCCTAATCTATCCTCAACTGCGCCTTTCCGCAGTTTGGGGCAAATCCACTACCGGTCACTGCCGCACAGTCCGGTCACACCATAATGTGTCTGGCCATTTCCTTATTGACTGCTACTCTGGAATCCTTGACATTTACGATCAGATTGCCGTCAAACTGAGAAATAACTGTCACTTCCGCATTCTCAACAAAACCAAGGCCTGCAAGAAATCTTCTTGTATCCTCCGCTCCGGAAATACGCTTGATCGTGCCAGTATCACCTGACTGTAAAAATAAAATCGGCTGCATGGAATCCCTCCGTTTCTTTCTATTAATTAACTCAGTCTAATTAGTCAGTCCTAACTCATAGGTTAGTTTATACTAAGTTTTTTCGAATGTCAATCCCCTAAATGAAAAAAGTTAATCAAGATTAAGTTTTTATAAACAAAATATAAAAAAAGTTCCTGCATTCTGAGGTATTTCTGTCTGGCAGAATGTTACCTCAGAATGCAGGAACTCTGTTCTGATTCTTTTTCTGTTTGCAGCCTGTTAAGCTAAAAACCCCTTCCGGAACTTTTTCTTTCTTCCGTGCTGCTCATATTTTTATCTCTTAGTGGATCTGATCATCCAAAAGCTTCAGGATCAGATTCTCCGTTTCATTGATTCCGTAGCTTGCACTGTTGATACAAAGATCGTAGTTATCCGGCTTGCCCCACTGAGCTCCGCCGTAAAAATTGTAATACCGTTTGTGCTGGCTGTCCATCTTCTTCAGGAAACGGACTGCCTGCTTCATATTCATCTTCCGTACATCCATAACATGCTGCACACGGATAGCAAAAGGAGCTGTGATAAACAGACTGATATGCGGAATGTGATTGTTCTTGAGGATCGCATCCGCACACCTTCCCATAATGATGCAGTCCTCTTTTGAGGCCAGATCGCAGATCAGGTCACTCATGTTAAAGAATACCGCATCCTGTTTCGAAAGACCATGGTAACGGTTGAATTCCCGGAACCAGCCCTTGGGATCAAATTTATGCTTCTTCTCATATTTATTGAAATCCGCAAAATATTCCGCATCGTTGACCGCGCCCTTTTCCGCCTCAAGACGCCTTAATACCTGATCAAAGATCTCCACATCATAATAGTTGATCCGAAGCTTGTCTGCCAGTCCGAAACCGATATCATTGCCGGCACTTCCCTGTGTACGGCTGATACAGATGACCAGATGGTCATGCTCAGAGATTTTTTCCCTGCGCTTGATCATATGATTCAGTGCCACACGTTCCTTATCCATGATATCCGTAGCAACAAAAGTCTCCGGCAGCGTCAGGATCTCCTGAAAGATCTCATCATATTTCTTCATGAGACGGCTTTTTTCTTCTTTATCCTTGATGGTCCTGGCCATGTTGCTGATCAGTGCCATCTCGCTTCGAAGAAGATGTCCGTCCGGTTTGGTATACATCAGAGCACTTAAGTTCCGGATAGTGCCTTCTCTGTCACCGGTGAAGGTACGTCCAAGGGAAGATCCTACGCTTTCATAAACCTCGCCATCCAGTTCATAAAGTCTGGTGGCAAGTTCTCTGCATTTCTCTCGAATGTTATTATCCTGCATATTGATCCTCCTCCCTTATAAAAAGAATACCAGCATATCGATGATGAACATCGGTACCAGGAAACAAATGGACCATGCCATATATCCGAAGAAGGACGGCATGTTGATACCATTTTCGTCAGAAAGTGTCTTGACCATAAAGTTCGGAGCATTGCCGATATATGTATTGGCGCCCATAAATACAGCACCGCAGGAAATCGCAGAAAGAAGCTTTACAGGAACCGTTCCCAGCGTTGTTGCGATTCCGTTTGTAAATCCGAGAGTTCCCGCTGTTGTCAGAAATACCAAATAGGTCGGTGTATTATCCAGGAAGCTGGACAAAGCTCCGGTCGCCCAGAACATCTGGTATGGCTCGGTGATACCGAGATTCGGTCCTACTGCTTTCAGAAGCATCAGGGCCGGCTGCATGGTGATAAAAATACCGATGAAAAGTACTGCAACCTCCTTGATCGCACCCCAGGTAAAATGGTTCCGCACACGGATCCTTTTATCTGTTGTTTTAAAGGACAGAAATGCAGCTGCCAGGATCAGGACGATCTCAATGATCGACGGGAGGCTCAAAGTAACCTCACCGAAAATATGAAGGCCCTTTACATTTCCGGCCGCATCCTGGAATGCAGGCATACCGGGAAGCATTCCGCTTAAGATAACACCCACAACGATCATCACAAGGAAGATGATATTATGAAGACCCTCGATCTTAAACTCGGTACCCGGTTTGCTGATATCCGGTTTACGTCCCTCTGCGATATCCTTCTTGTAAGAGCGCATATCCAGATGATAGAACACAAACAGAAGGATCACCATATTAAAGATCAGTACCGGAAAAAGATGAAGGCTCCAGAAAAACGGAACTCCTCGCATGAAGCCCATCAGAAGCGGCGGATCACCGATCGGTGTCAGGCAGCCACCCATGTTGGATACCATAAAGATGAAAAAGATCATGATATGACCCTTTCTCTTTCTCCAGGAATTCATTTTGATCACCGGACGGACCATCAGCATGCTGGCTCCGGTAGTTCCGATACAGCTGGAAAGCAGGGTTCCCAGTGCAAGAAGTCCTACATTTACTCTTGGCGAACCCGCAAAATCACCCTCAACTGTAATGTTACCGGATACACAGAACAGTCCGAATAACAGGATGATAAATGTAAGATAGTCATTGATCACGCACTCAAGTACTGTTTCCGCAGTTTTTCCGGCACCGTAAACAACTGCAAACGGAATGATCATAAGAACGATCCAGAATGCAACCACAACGGGCTGATGTGACTCCCACCACTCACCCTTTACCAGCGGCATCACTGCAACACACAGAAGAAGGCCCGCAAAAGGAATACAAAGCCACACCGGCACACCAGATCCTGTCCCACCGTTTCCGGCTGCCCATACACCCACAGGACATGCCAGAAATACTGTCAGGAAAGTACACATGACGGTTAATAATTTTTTCAAAATTCTCACCCCTCACATAAATTTTTTACCAGTGAAATTATAACATATGGCATTCTAAAATCAACTGTGTAGATGTGCAATTTATACTCAAACCCGCTCTCTTCTTTGTGCATTTTGTCGGTGTATCATAGCAGTTTTTGTTTGTTTTCAAAAACACGACCAGATTTTCGGATACTGTTTTCTATATCTGTTATATAATTTATATACATTGTCTCTCTGACAAAAAAGCAGCCGTATTCTGTATCGGCACACTGCCCATTCCGGAAAATACTGCTGCTTTTATAGCTGTTATTTTTTTATTATTCCATACACTCGTCAAGGATCTCTGCCATCTTGTCGATATCCTCTTTTGTGATCACAAGAGGAGGAACAAGGCGGAGAACATCACTTCCTGCTGAGATCACCAGAAGACCCTTTGCAAGAGCTTTTTTCACCACATCTCCTACCGGACGTCCCTTGATCACGATACCCTGCATGAAGCCTTTGCCTCTTCTTGTTTCTGCACAGTCATGCTTTGCAACCAGTTCATCCAGCTTCTCCTCAAAATACGGAGTAAGTCCCTGCACATGGGAAAGGATCTGATCTTTTTCAAAAATGTCAAATACCTTGCTGACTGCTGCACATACGAAGGGATTTCCACCGTAAGTGGTTCCGTGGTCGCCTGGCTTCAGGGAGGCTGCAGCTGCTTTTTTGTTCAGCACAAAAGCACCTACCGGAACACCACAGCCAAGTGCTTTGGCACAGGTCATGATATCCGGCTGTACTCCATATGCCTGCCATGCAAAATAATGTCCGGTACGTCCCATACCGCACTGGATCTCGTCCAGGATCAGGATGATATCCTTCTCATCACAAAGCTTACGTAAGCCTTCCAGGAACTCTTTTGTAGCCGGATAAATACCTCCTTCTCCCTGTACGGTCTCGGTGATGATGGCACAGGTCTTATCTGTGATCTGAGCCTTTACACTCTCAAGATCATTGAAATCCGCAAATTTCACCCCACCCATCAGAGGCTCAAAGGGCTCTCTGTAATGTGCATTGCCTGTCACGGAAAGAGCGCCGATGCTGCGGCCGTGGAAGGAATGGTTCATGGCAATGATCTCATGGTCTGCATGGCCATCTCTTTCGTAGGCATATTTCTTGGCAGCTTTCAGAGCACCCTCAATGGCCTCTGTACCACTGTTTGTGAAGAAAGCCTTTTCCATATGGCTTGCCTGTACAAGTCTGGCTCCTGCATCAATGATCGGCTCATTGTAGTACAGGTTGGAAATATGCATCAGCTTGTCGATCTGGGATTTCAATGCTTCGTCATAGCCCGGATAATGATATCCCAGGGCATTTACAGCGATACCGGCCGCAAAATCCAGATACTCCTTTCCTTCGGAATCATAGAGGTAACAGCCATCGCCTTTTTCAAAAACTACCGGAAAACGGTTATATGTATGAAGAATACTGGCTTCAGATTCTTCCATCTGTTCATTCATGCTCATTGTAATATTTCTCCCCATCATCTTTTAAAATTGCAGTACCAATACCTTTGTTTGTAAAGATCTCAAGCAGTAAGCTGTGCGGGATCCTTCCATCCAGGATATGGACTCTGTTTACACCATGCTCGATAGCGTCGATACAGTTTTTCAGCTTCGGGATCATACCGCCGCCCACAGTACCATCTGAGATCAGATTCTCAGCCTCATCTACACGAAGCTCGGAGATCAGAGTGGAGGGATCATCTGCATCCCTGTAAACGCCCTCAATATCGGACAGGAAGGCAAGCTTCTCTGCCTCAACTGCCTCTGCAATGGCGCAGGCTGCATCGTCCGCATTGATATTGTAGGAATCAAAATTTTCGTCAAAGCCGATCGGGAATACGATCGGAAGGAAATCTCTTTCCAGAAGGTCATGAAGGATCTTCGGATTAACCTTTGTAACTTCACCTACGTAGCCGATGTCTTCGCCTTTGGAAAGCTTCTTTTTGCACTGGAGAAGACCGCCGTCCTTACCGCTGACACCTACAGCCTGTACGCCGAGAGATTCTACCAGAGTAACAAGCTCCTTGTTTACTTTTGCAAGAACCATCTCTGCGATCTCCATAGTGTCTTTGTCCGTTACACGGAGACCGTTTACAAAATGCGGCTCCATGCCGACTTTACCGACCCAGCGACTGATTTCCTTGCCGCCGCCGTGAACAATGATCGGTTTGAAACCGACTAATTTCAGAAGGACTGCGTCCTTGATGACGTTACGCTTTAATTCTTCATCAAGCATGGCGCTTCCGCCGTATTTGATGACTACGATCTTGCGGTTGAACCGCTGGATGTATGGCAGGGCTTCTATGAGAACCTCTGCTTTGTCAAGATATTTCTGATTTACCATGTGGGTGTCTCCTTTTTTGAAAAATGATATGGATTGAAAAAGGTTTTGTTGTTGTATGTTGGAGGGATTTCTTTTTTATTATAATTTTGTCTCAGCTGACAGCTGTGGAATTTGCGAGGAGGGGAGGCACTCGGAGTTCCGAAGGCCGTTTCCCCTCCTCGCGCTCCTCCCCTCCGGCCACGGGAAACGGGCTGTTGCCCGCGTTGCGGGCAAAGCGCCTGCTGCGGACAGGCTGCTGTAGGCAGCCGCTTCCGACGCGCTTTCGCCGAAGGCGAATAGCTCGTCAGTCTGCCTTCGGCAACTGACGTTTAACCCGACATAACTTCCGGGCTCCCGCTCCGAAGTTCCTCACTTTCGTCACTCAGTTTTCGTCGACTGAAGTTCAACACGCCTCAACTTCCAGGTTCCCGCACTGCGGGTTCTCACGTTCGTCACTCAGTCTTCGTCGACTGAATTTCTACATGCCACAGCCAGGCGTGCCCAACGGAGGGGGTTCTTAGGGGGAGCGTGCGGGCTTCGCAACTTTGAGCTCGCTCCCCCTAAAGGTTTTCTCAGCTTACAAACTGAAACAAAACTACAACTAAAATCCACCATAAAAAACATTCTACAAAGCTCTTACATCAAGAACGATAATCCGCATTGATCTTTATGTAATCATAGGTGAGGTCGCATCCCCACGCAGTTGCGGATGCATCTCCCATCTTCATATCTGCGATGGCTGTCACTGCCTCTTCTGAGAGGATCTTAGTAGCTTCCTCTTCACTGTAACCTGTAGAAACTCCATTTTCGATGATCTTGATCTTTCCTGCTTTGCTCTCAAAGTAGAGATCTACCTTTTCCGGATCGAACTGGACGCCGGAGTAGCCGAGGGCGCAGAGGATTCTTCCCCAGTTTGCGTCGTGGCCGTAGATGGCTGCCTTTGTTAAGGAAGAGGTTACTACGGATTTACTTAAGGTTACGGCTTCTGCCTTGGTGGCTGCGCCGATGACCTTGACCTCGAAGAGTGCAGTTGCGCCTTCTCCGTCACCTGCGATCTTTTTGGCGAGGGTTGTGTTTACGTAGTTAAGAGCTTTTTTGAACTCTTCATAATCTGCGTTTTTCTCTGTGATCTTCGGATTACCGGCCTGGCCGTTTGCAAGGAGGAGGACAGTGTCGTTTGTGGAGGTATCTCCGTCAACGGATACCATGTTGTAGGTGTCCTTGATATCCTCGCTGAGTGCTTCCTGAAGAAGTTCCTTTGAGATATCCACATCACTGGTGATAAATCCAAGCATCGTGCACATGTTGGGGTGGATCATTCCGGAGCCCTTGCACATACCGCCTACCGTTACAGTTTTTCCACCAATCTCGATCTCTACCGCTGCCTCTTTCTTCTCGGTGTCTGTTGTCATGATGGCTTTTGCTGCCTCAAGGCCTGCCTCGCGGCTTCCCGCAAGCTTCGGTGCCATGGCTTTTACTCCGTTTGCGATACGGTCGATGGGAAGCTGCATTCCGATGACACCGGTGGATGCTACCAGTACGCTGTCTTCCGGGATCCCAAGGCTTTCGGATGCTGCCTTGGCTGTTTCCCTGCAATAGCCGAATCCTTCCTCGCCGGTACATGCGTTGGCGATTCCGCTGTTGCAGATCACAGCTCTTGCACCCGGGTGATTATATACAATGTCCTGATCCCATCTTACAGGAGCTGCTTTTACCACATTGGTCGTGAAGGTTCCTGCAGCCACACAGGGAACCTCACTGAATACCATGGCCATATCGGTACGGCCTTTATATTTGATCTCTGCTGCAGTTGACGCTGCCTTAAAACCTTTTGCGGCTGTAACGCCGCCGTCGATGATCTTCATATTATATATCTCCTCTCAATGGTGATGCCAGACCGAATATCGCCGTTCATTCGTTTAAAGTCCTTCGGCATCCCCCATATTTTATTTGTGATCTGCCTGTTTTACGGGCACATCGGGATCTGTTTCAGTCCTTCGTTCTCGTCAAATCCAAACATCAGGTTCATGTTCTGAACAGCCTGTCCTGCTGCACCCTTTACCAGGTTGTCGATAGCGCCCATCATGATGACTCTCTTTGTTCTCGGATCGATCTTGAAATTCACGTCCACAAAATTGCTGCCTTCTACATTTCTTGTCTGCGGGCATACATCCTTGTTCAGGACACGTACAAAGAACTCGTCTTTATAATATTTGTCATAGGCTGCTTTTACTTCCTCATAGGTAACATCCTTGGTCAGGGAGGCATATGCTGTTACCAGGATTCCACGGTTCATCGGAACAAGATGCGGGGTAAAGTTGATCATCACTTCCTGTCCGCATGCATATCCAAGCTGATCCTCGATCTCCGGTGTATGTCTGTGTGTGGCAACACCATAAGCTTTGATGCTCTCGTTTACCTCACAGTAGAGATTCGGAACCTTGGCTCCTCTTCCTGCTCCGGAGGTTCCGGACTTGGCATCAATGATAATGGTATTCGGATCAATGAGGCCTTCCTTTAACAGCGGATAAATAGACAGTGTGGAGCATGTCGGATAGCATCCCGGGTTGGCGATCAGCCTTGCATTCTTAATATCCTCACGGTTGATCTCGCAGAGACCATAAACAGCTTCCTCGATAAACTGCGGAGCCTTATGCTCGATCCCGTACCACTTCTCATATTTTTTCACATCTTTAATACGGAAATCTGCGCTTAAGTCGATCACCTTACATTTGGAAAGGATTTCTTCATTAATAAGGGATGCACAAAGGCCCTGTGGTGTTGCGGTAAAGATCACATCCACCTCATCTGCAAGTGCAGCCATGTTGTCATCCATACATTTGGCATCCACCAGCCTGAAAAAATTCTGATAAATATCTGCATACTGCTGATCTATGTAGCTTCGGGAGCCGAACCATTTGATCTCAACGTCCTTGTGTCCAAGAAGAAGTCTTACGATCTCATTTCCTGCGTATCCTGTCGCACCGATAATTCCTGCTTTAATCATCTTTCACATTCCTCCTCTGCCGTTTTCCTACGGCTTAATACACCCTGCAGAAGCGCTTGTTATTCTTATTTATTTATGCCTCTTTTTTATGTCTTCTGATATCTGAACCTTCTGCCCAGGTCAGACGGACATCTTAAGCCTGTCTGTACTGCCAGCTCATATGTCCGCCTTGTCAATGGATAGATTATACATCTTCTCTGCATATTATGCAATAGTCATTTTCTTTGATTTTTCACGGTCTTTTCTGTTTTTCCTGTATTTTCTTATAATATCGCCTACTTTTCGATGCATTTTTATGCAAAATTTTTTTCATATTTTTCAAATTATCTCTTGCATATTTATAAAATCTGGTGTATATTAAGCCATGTCGACAGGACAGCCGAAAATTTTGTTTTGTTGTACATGAATATTTATTCACTCTGGTAAAGTTATAAAACAGCATAATTTTTTTCCAGATAACGTAAAAAAATTCACCGTCCCGGAAATGTCCGGAGCGATACAAAATCAAAAAAATCCCAGGAGGAGATATATTATGAAAGAAAAAGTTGTTTTAGCGTATTCCGGTGGTCTTGATACCACAGCCCTGATCCCGTGGCTGAAAGAAACCTTTGATTATGACGTTGTCTGCTGCTGTGTAAACTGCGGACAGGGAAACGAGCTGGACGGTCTTGAAGAGAGAGCAAAAATGTCCGGTGCTTCCAAATTATATATCGAGGATATCGTCGATGAGTTCTGCGATGATTTCATCATGCCGTGTGTAGAGGCTGGTGCTGTATACGAGCATTCCTATCTTCTCGGAACTTCCATGGCTCGTCCGGTCATTGCCAAGAAGCTGGTTGAGATCGCACGTAAAGAGGGTGCCGTTGCTATCTGCCACGGTGCTACCGGTAAAGGAAATGACCAGATCCGTTTCGAGCTTGGCATCAAGGCTCTCGCTCCGGACATCAAAATCATTGCTCCATGGCGTATGACCGATCTGTGGACCATGCAGTCCCGTGAAGATGAGATCGAGTTCTGTAAGGCTCATGGCATCACTCTTCCATTTGATGCAAGCCACAGCTACAGCCGTGACAGAAACCTCTGGCACATCAGCCATGAGGGACTTGAGCTTGAGGATCCATCCCAGGCTCCGAACTATGATGACATGCTTGTATTAAGTGTAACACCTGAGAAGGCTCCGGATAAAGAAACTGAGATCACCATGACATTCGAGCAGGGTGTTCCGAAAACACTCAACGGAAAAGCAATGAAGGTTTCCGAGATCATCACAGAGCTGAACAAGCTTGGCGGTGAGAACGGCATCGGTATCGTTGATATTGTTGAGAACCGTGTTGTTGGTATGAAATCCCGTGGCGTTTATGAAACTCCTGGCGGAACGATCCTGATGGCAGCACATGACCAGCTTGAGGAGCTGATCCTTGACCGTGAGACAATGGAAGCCAAGAAAAAGCTTGGCAGCCAGTTTGCACAGGTTGTTTACGAAGGAAAATGGTACACACCTCTCCGTGAGGCTATCCAGGCATTTGTTGAGTCCACTCAGAAATATGTTACCGGTGAGGTTAAATTCAAGCTTTACAAAGGAAACATCATCAAGAATGGTACAACCTCTCCGTACAGCCTTTACAATGAGTCTCTTGCTTCCTTCACAACCGGTGATATGTATGATCATCATGATGCAGACGGATTCATCACTCTGTTTGGTCTGCCGCTGAAGGTTCGTGCCATGAAGCTTGCAGAAGTTAAGAATAACCAGAATCAGAACTAATTTTGTTGGACATTGTTCCGACAGATCATAAGAATGCCCCGGGAAGCTATATAAGTTCCCCGGGGTCTTTTGTTATATACTGCTTTGATCATATAATACCTAATAAACGAAAGGATTTTTTATCATGAACTCACAGAAAATGCCTCTGAAAAATTCTCTCTGCCTGCTTCTGGCCGCAACGATCTGGGGAATCGCCTTTGTTGCCCAGAGTGTGGGCATGGAATATGTCGGCCCCTTCACCTTCAACGGCGTCCGTTCCCTGATCGGCGCCGCTGTCCTGGTTCCGGTGCTCTTTATCCTGAACCGTTCCGGAAATAAATCCTCTGCTGCCACAGACTCCGCAATACCGGAATCCTCATCAGCACCTTCAGAAAAAGCTGTATCCCCCACGCCATATAACAGCCGTGACCTGTGGCTGGGCGGCATTGCCTGCGGATTTGCTCTTTTTGCTGCCAGCAGCTTCCAGCAGTTTGGTATCCAGTACACAACAGTAGGAAAAGCCGGCTTCATCACCGCCTGTTACATTGTCATCGTCCCGATCATCGGAATTTTCCTGAAAAAGAAATGCAGTCCCTTTATATGGGCAGCCGTTGTCATGGCTCTGATCGGGCTTTATCTTCTCTGTATCACAGACGGATTTTCCATTGGCCTCGGAGATATTCTGGTGCTGGTATGTGCTTTTCTCTTTTCCCTGCACATTCTGGTGATTGACTATTTTTCCCCGAAGGCAGACGGTGTAAAGCTTTCCTGTATCCAGTTTCTGGTCTGCGGGATCCTGTCCATGATCCCGGCACTTATTCTGGAACATCCGCAGATTTCTTCCATTCTTACTGCCTGGCTGCCGATCCTGTATGCCGGTGTGATGTCCTGCGGTGTTGCCTACACCCTGCAGGTCGTAGGCCAGAAAAATGTGAATCCCACCGTTGCTTCTCTGATCCTTTCTCTTGAATCCTGCATCTCCGTGCTTGCAGGCTGGGTGCTCCTGGATCAGAAGCTTTCCATAAAAGAGCTCCTTGGATGTGTCATCATGTTTGCAGCCATCATCCTGGCCCAGCTGCCGGAAAAAGAAAAAAATAATAAATAAAAAACAGGCAGCCGGTTTGGTATTTTACCTTCCGGCTGCCTGTCTGCATGTTTCTTATTCTGCTGCTTCTTCCTTCTTAATAAAGTTATTATAATGTGCCTTGATCTTCTCAAAGCTCTCCTGGCTGATGTCGTGCTCCATCTTGCAGGCATCCTCCATTGCGATCTCTGCCGGAACCCCAAGTCCCTCCAGCATCCTGGCAAGAACAATGTGACGCTCATAAATCTGATTGGCGATCTCTGCCCCCTTCTCCAGAAGTGTCACGGTACCGTAACGGTCCATGGCAATATAACCATCCTCACGAAGAAGCTTCATTGCGTGACTGACGCTTGGCTTGGAAACACCAAGTCTGGTCGCAATATCAATAGAACGGACTCCTCCGCCTTTTTTGGATAAAACCAGAATTGACTCAAGATAATCCTCCGCTGACTGTCTGATTTCCATATAAAATCCTCCCTGCAAAAATTTAACTCTATATAGACCCTCTAAAGGGATCTGAATCCCATTCCTTCCCTGTTCTACAGGCGAATATTAACTTTTAATATACCGCTTAAAGGATGTTGTGTCAAGCATTTCGCACATGTTTATCTTGACATTAAAAATAATTTCCCCGATAATAGTAGCTGAACAATATATCTGTTCTATAGCAGCCCGGAATCCTTTCCAGTAGTGCTGTCTTTTGAACAGTAAAGAAAGGAGATTTTTTATGCTCAAAACCCTTCTGGCCCAGGTCAGGGAGTTTAAAAAGGCATCGTTTCTCACGCCTTTTTTCATGATCCTGGAAGTTCTCTTTGAGACTCTGATCCCCCTGGCCATGGCTTCCATCATTGATAAGGGTGTGGAAGCCGGAAATATCGGCCATATCTATCGGATGGGTGCAGTTATGGTAGCTCTTGCCCTGTGCGGACTCTGGTCCGGCGTCATGGGAGGAAAATACGGAGCACTGGCCTCCACAGGCTTTGCCAGAAACCTCCGAAAAGCCATGTACACCAACATCCAGACCTTTTCTTTTTCCAACATCGACAAATACAGCACTGCCGGCCTGATCACCCGTCTTACCACTGATGTGACCAACCTGCAGAACGCCTATCAGATGATCCTTCGTATGTGTACCCGTGCACCGGCCAGTCTGATCTGTGCCATGGTCATGGCATTTCTTATCAATGCAAAGCTTGCAAGCATCTACCTTGTCGCTGTTATCTTCCTGGGAGGCTGTCTGATCTTTATCATGAGAAAAGCAACGGTATATTTTCAGGCCGTATTCCGTAAATATGACGACCTGAACGCAAGTGTCCAGGAAAACATCGGCGCTGTACGCGTTGTCAAGGCCTATGTCCGCGAAGACTACGAGATCAGCAAATTCCAGAAAGCCTGCAACAAAGTATACGAAATGTTCTTAAGTGCTGAGAAGATCGTTGTCATGAACATGCCCCTGATGCAGTTTACCGTTTATGCCTGTATCCTGGGGATCAGCTGGCTCGGCGCCAAAATGATCGTAGGCAGCTCCCTTACTACCGGTGAGCTTATGAGCCTTCTCACCTACTGCATGAACATTCTCATGAGCCTTATGATGCTTTCCATGGTTTTTGTTATGGTGACAATGAGTATTGCCAGCGCAGAGCGTGTTACGGAAGTCATCAATGATACTGCTGACATCACAGATCCGGAGGATCCGGTAACAGATGTCCCAGACGGAAGTATCGTCTTCGATCATGTAAATTTCAGCTATAAGAAAGACAGTCAGGAACCCGTTCTGAAGGATATCAATCTCTCGATCCGCTCCGGCGAGACCATAGGGATCATCGGCGGTACCGGAAGTGCAAAATCCAGCCTTGTCAACCTGATCAGCCGTCTTTATGACGTAACGGATGGTTCTGTTTCCGTAGGAGGCATTGATGTCCGTAAATACCATCTGGAATCTCTCAGAAATCAGGTTTCCGTTGTTCTTCAGAAGAATGTACTCTTCTCAGGAACCATTCTGGAAAACCTCCGATGGGGTGACAAAAATGCCACTGAGGAGGAATGCCGCCGCGCATGCCAGCTTGCCTGTGCCGATGATTTCATCGAAAAAATGCCTGACAAATACAATACCTTCATTGAACAGGGCGGCTCCAATGTTTCCGGAGGCCAGAAGCAGCGTCTCTGTATTGCCCGCGCTCTTCTGAAGAAGCCGAAGATACTGATCCTGGATGACTCCACCAGTGCAGTAGATACTGCCACAGATGCAAGGATCCGCCGTGCCTTTGCAGAGGAGATCCCGGATACCACCAAGCTGATCATCGCACAGCGTGTTTCCAGCATCCAGAACGCGGACCGGATCATCGTTATGGATAACGGTGAGATCAACGGTTTTGGTACCCACGAGGAGCTTCTTAAGACCAACGCCATTTATCAGGAAGTATTTCATTCACAGACCGGCGGCGCCGGTGATTTTGACGAGGGAGGTGAGCCGGCTTGAAAAAACAGAACATGAAAGGCCCGGGCGGTCCTGGCCCAAGGGGTATGGGAACACCGGAGCAGCCGGGAAAGCTTCTGGGACGCCTTGCCCGTTATATCTTTAAAAACTACAGTATCCATATCGTGATCGTGGTGATCTGCATTTTTATCAGTGTTCTTGCCAATGTACAGGGAACCATGTTCATGAAAACCCTGATCGACCAGTATATCACACCGCTTCTCTCAGCAGATACACCGGATTTCGGGCCTCTGGCTGCAGCCATCGCACGTGTGGCATGCTTTTATGCCATTGGTGTTATTGCCACCTATACTTATAACCGTATCATGATCAATGTTTCCCAGGGAACCTTACGTAACCTCCGAAACGATATGTTTGCAACGATGGAAACGCTTCCCATCAAATATTTTGACACTCACGCACACGGCGATATCATGTCCATCTACACCAACGACATTGATACCCTGCGCCAGATGATCAGCCAGAGCTTTCCGCAGCTGCTTTCCAGTGTGATCACCATCGTCAGTGTTCTTGTAAGTATGCTGATCCTGAATGTTCCGCTTACTGTAGTTACCCTGCTTATGGTTGCCATTATGATGACTGCCAGCCGGAAGCTTGCAGGCTTAAGCGGAAAATATTTCCTGGAGCAGCAGACCAACCTTGGTATTGTCAATGGTTATATCGAAGAGATGATGGAGGGTCAGAAGGTTGTCAAGGTCTTCTGCCACGAGGACGAAAGCATCCGGAAATTCGATGAACTGAACGACCAGCTTTTCACCAGCGCAGACAATGCAAACCGATTTGCCAACATCCTGATGCCTGTGGTCGCACAGCTTGGAAATGTCAGCTATGTGATCTGCGCCATGGTGGGCGGTATCCTTGCTATCAACGGCATCGGCAGCTTCACACTTGGCGGGCTTGCCAGCTTCCTGACCTTCAATAAGAGCTTCAACATGCCTATCAACCAGGTCAGCCAGCAGTTCAACAGTATTGTTATGGCTCTTGCAGGTGCAAAACGTATCTTTGATCTTCTGGATGAAAAACCGGAAGTGGATGAAGGCTACGTTACTCTCGTCAATGCAAAAGAGGAAAACGGTGTTCTTACCGAATCCGACAAACGTACCGGCCGCTGGGCATGGAAGCATTTCCACAAAGCTGAGGGTACCACTGATTATATCGAGCTGAAGGGTGATATGGTCCTGGAGGATGTAGACTTTGGTTATAATTCCAACAAGATCGTTCTCCATGACATCAACATGTATGCACAGCCAGGCCAGAAGATCGCTTTTGTAGGCTCTACCGGCGCCGGAAAAACCACCATCACCAATCTTCTGAACCGTTTTTACGACATTCAGAAGGGTAAGATCCGTTATGACGGCATCAACATCACCAAGATCAAAAAAGATGATCTCAGACGCTCCATGGGCATCGTTCTTCAGGATACCAACCTGTTCACAGCAACCGTTATGGAAAATATCCGCTACGGAAAGCTGGATGCCACAGATGAGGAGGTTATCGCAGCAGCAAAGCTTGCCAACGCCGACGGTTTCATCCGCAGGCTTCCGCAGGGTTATAATACCCTTCTCCGCGGAAACGGTGCAAACTTAAGTCAGGGCCAGCGACAGCTTCTCTCCATTGCCCGTGCAGCCGTTGCAGACCCACCCGTCCTGATCCTGGACGAGGCCACCAGCTCCATTGATACCCGTACCGAAAAGCTTGTACAGGATGGTATGGATAAGCTGATGGAAGGCAGGACGACCTTTGTGATCGCCCACAGACTTTCCACAGTACGCAACAGTGACTGCATCATGGTCCTGGAGCAGGGACACATCATCGAGCGTGGTTCCCACGAGGAGCTGCTTGCACAGAAGGGCCGGTATTATCAGCTGTATAACGGCTGATCCAGGCTCACAGCTATTTTCGATCTAAAATATTCAATACCAAAAACATGCAGGGTGTATCTTTTCTGATAGTCCTGCATGTTTTTTTATGCTATAATCTTTGATTGAAATCTATTTTTCCGGAAAGGAGTCTCCGTATTTTTATATATGAAACAAACTGAAGAATATTACTACGGCAGAATGCCGAAAGATAAACAAAACGTGTACCGTGCAGTGCTTCACGGGCTTATGGAGCTTTCCGACGAGTTCCTGATCCCGCAGGTACCAACCACCGATGGAAACTGGCTCTATGATGTATTTTTCCAGCTTCGTCTGGATCACCCGGAGATTTTCTGGGCTGTGGGGTTTAAATACCGTTATTACAAGGACTCGCCAAATCTGATACTGATTCCTGAATATATCTTCGACAAAAATAAAATCCGGGAGCATCAGAAAGCCCTGGGAGCCCGCGTAGACAAGCTTGTGCGCACCGCCATGAAGTTTTCCGAGTGGGATAAGGAAAAATATGTCCATGACTTCATCTGTGAAAATATCCGCTACGACAAGCTGAAAAAGCCATATTCCCACGAGATCATCGGGCCTCTGGGCCATGGTGTCGGTGTCTGCGAGGGAATCGCCAAATCCGTAAAGGTCCTCTGTGATGCCCTTGGTGTATGGTGTATTATCGCCATCTGCGAGAACAATCCGGAAAAAGGGATCAAATACCGTCATACCTGGAACATCGTCCGGATCAACGGACAGTACTATCATCTGGATGCCACCTTCGATAATACTCTGGGCAAAAACGAAGACGGCTCAACCAGTATCCGTTACGATTATTTTAATCTGGATGACAAAAACATCTTCCGTGACCATGAACCACTGATTGCTCCGGCACCCCCCTGCCCGGATGGAAACCACTTTTATTACCGCGAGAAAAAGCTGTCCTTCACCAAATTGGAAGACGTATACAAACGTGCCCTCCAGGCCGCAAAAAAAGGCCGCGAATTCACCTTCCACTGGCGAGGCGGATATCTCACCCGCGAAGTCCTCGCAGACCTTGTAGATCAGATCCAAGCCGCAGGAAAGACACGGGACAAAAAAGCCATCATCACACTCAACTGGCCTCAGGCTGTACTGCGATTTCATTTTGCGGAACAGCAGGCGGAAGGGAAGGTGTTTATTGAGGAAGTAAATGAAGGGGAGAAACTGTAACGTCATTTAAAAAATTCGATAGAGTCAAAATGCCACATATCATTATGCATATGTGGCATTTTTCTGTGAATATAATTCTAAAAATTAAAAGACTTTCCATAAATCAGATTTATAGAAAGCCTCTTGATCACTGCGGATAACAGGACTTGAACCTGCACGGTTGCCCACTGGTACCTAAAACCAGCGCGTCTGCCAATTCCGCCATATCCGCATATTCAATTATATTTTCATCCTGTCTGATGATAAAAAAATAACGGAAAGCAAATGCTTTCCGCTAATGAGGCATCGGGGATTCGAACCCCGGACAACTTGATTAAAAGTCAAGTGCTCTACCGACTGAGCTAATACCCCATAAAAAAGGACTGGGCTAGCTGGATTCGAACCAGCGAATGCAGCAGTCAAAGTGCTGTGCCTTACCGCTTGGCGATAGCCCAATGGGCGAAGGGTGGATACAGGGATTCGAACCCTGGGCCTCCAGAGCCACAATCTGGCGCGCTAACCAACTGCGCTATACCCACCACAACGTGCCTGAAGGGATTCGAACCCCCGACCCACGGCTTAGAAGGCCGTTGCTCTATCCAGCTGAGCTACAGACACATGCTCTCTTCTCAGAGAAGCGGGTGATGGGAATCGAACCCACGTATCCAGCTTGGAAGGCTGGTGTTCTACCATTGAACTACACCCGCATGCTTGCGGTAATAAGTTTACAGCAGTCGGGGTGACAGGATTCGAACCTGCGGCCTCCTGGTCCCAAACCAGGCGCTCTAGCCAAACTGAGCCACACCCCGATGTACCATTTACTTATGGTTTTTATTAAGTTGTTGTCGTCTTCGTTTGTGTTTCGTTTTTGTTTCCTGCCTGACGACAAGTGATATTATATTATAGCAATCTACAAATGTCAACACCTTTTTTGAATTTTTTTAAAAAAACTTTTTTTCACGTTTTTTCCGCCTATTTAAAGGTTTTCTTGTCATTTGCGACTGGCTTATGGTATCATGAAACCATAATTAAAGTCAAGAAAAAAAGCAAATAATAAGGAGATGTTTTTACATGGATATAAAATTATTTCAGCAGAAGCTTAATGACATCTGTGCCATCGCTGAGGAAAACAATAAGCAGCTCTCCCAGCAGCAGATCCGTGACCATTTCGATGAATCGGATCTGAGCACTTCACAGCTTGTAAAGATCCTTCAGTATCTCAAATTAAAAGGGATCACCATCGAAGGCGCCGATGAAGGCACCGGTGCTGCCAGAGCAGATGCTGTTTCATCCGAATCCAGCGACAAAGAAGAGCTTCCGGGTACCCGTGCTGCTCTTACTGCCGAGGAACAGGCTTATCTCAGTGACTATATGGAAAGCTTTTCCCCGGAGGGACTTGATCCGGATGATCTTGCGTCCCTCTTTCAGGCCTTTGCAAAGGGAGACACTGCTGCCGAAGGTGCACTGACACAGTTCTACATGGCTCAGGCAGCCCAGATGGCCGCTGAACTGAACTGTGAGGAAATCCACCTGGCCGATCTCATTCAGGAGGCAAATCTGGCCCTTCTGGCGTCTCTCAAAGAGACAGACCCACAGGAGAAAAACGATACCTGGATGCGTGGTCGTATCCGCAGCGGGATCCTTCATGCCATTGAGGAACAGACACAGCAGAAATTCCGTGACGACTATCTGGTATCCAAGGTAGAAAACCTGGAGGCTGCGGTTAAAGAACTCACAGACGATGATGACGCCACCAAATTCACCATTGATGAGCTTGCCGTGATCCTGGATATGAATGTGGATGAGATCCGGGATGTACTTCGCCTTACCGGAGATGATAAATAAAGCTTTCTTCATATTCTTCACAAAAACGGGTCTGACATAGCTTGTCAGACCCGTAATCTTAATATTCTTTATGCTTTTTCTTCCCGTTTCAGCTCCGCCGGTTCTGCAAGATGGATCTTTCCTTCCCGAAATATGTGGATAAATACCTCCGCCATATCCGGATCGAACTGTTTTCCTTCCTCTTCTCTTATGATCCGAAGAGCTTTTTCCACTGGCATCAGTTCTTTATAACAACGTTTGGATGTCATGGCGTCAAAGGAATCTGCGATGCAGAGGATCCTTGCAGATGCCGGGATATCTTCTCCCGCGATCCTCCTTGGATAGCCGTTTCCGTCATAACGTTCGTGATGACCGATAACCGCAGGGATAACATAATCCAGCGACGGAAGGTGACGGATGATCCCGATGGACGCTTCCACATGACCTTTCATGATCTCATACTCTTCATCCGTAAGCTTGCCTTCTTTATTCAGGATATGCTCCGGGATCCCGATCTTTCCAACATCATGAAGAAGCGCCGCCTGACGGATGATCTCCACCATTTCCGTTGTATAGTTCAGCGCCTTCGCAAGACTTGTTGCGTAATAAGCCACATTGTTGGAATGTCCGAAGGTATAATGATCTTTGGTATCAATGGCTGCAGTCAGCGCATAGATCGTGGATTCATAGGACTGATAAATATGTTCATGATCGGATTTCTTACCCGCATTTTCTTCATCCAGGCTTTCCTTCAGCATGGTGTCAAAAATCTCGATGCCGTTTTTACCGCTGCGCTTTACATGATATACTGCCAGGTCCGCATTATCCAGGAGTTCCTTTGCTGAGCGTGCCGCATAAGGCGCCGCACTGATCCCCACGCTTACCGTAAGGATTTTCAGCTTGTAGTCTGCAGAATCGTTGCGCATATGCAGGATCTGCTTCTGTATGGATTCTGCCAGATTTCTGGCGGAAAAAATATCGTAATTTGGCATCAGGACCGCAAATTCCTTGGCACTGTGACGTGCCACATATCCCTGTTCTCCCACGCTTGCCTGGATGATATCTGCCACCTTTCGAAGTGCAACATCTCCCTGCTGATTTCCGTACAGCTGATTGTACAGCTTGAAATCATCAATATTGAACAGGATCAGTGCAAGCGAACCCTCTTTATTTTTTTCGTATTCCTCATCCAGGATCTCATAAAAATATTTCCGGTTCAGAAGGCCCGTCAGTTCATCGGTCCTTGCCTCAGTCCATGCCGCCTCATAAAGTCTGGCATTTTTGATGGCAATGGAAGCTACTGAGCTGACCGAAGACAGCATGGCAAGGTCATTATGGTTCAGATTCCTGTGTCCGTCACCGGAAATCGCAATGATCCCGGCCAGATCATCATTTTGTCGAAGACCTGCACAGTATTCGATACCCAACTCTGAAAACATATGTTTCTCCGACTCCCACATGGATTTGTAGGCTGTGGAAGAACGAAAATCCCGGATCACCACACAGTCCTCATTTCTGGTAAGCCAGGTGACCACCGGATTGTCCGCTTTCAGCGAAAAGGTCAGATCGTTCAACGGACGGTTGCTGTAAACAGCCTGATATTCCCCTGATTTTTTGTCTCTCAGACAAATATAGATCCGTCCTGCATTGGTAGTTTCCTTCAGCACATTTACCGTATTGCGCAGGATCTCTCCTACCCGGAGTGTCCTGGATACTGACTGGCTGAAATCTTTCAGCTCCTGAGACTGCTGGATCTCTTTTTTGATAAAAACATTGTTCATCAGACATTTCCACAGCACTGTGACCAGCCATGCAGATATAAGAAAAACGAAAGAAAAGATCAGCACATGATACTCACTGGCTGCAGGGAGCAGCATTCGGATATAACTCATCAGGTACGGTGAAAGATTGATAAACAGTACTACCGTCAGGACCACGCCCACACCAAAGCAAACCCCATCTGACGCAAGACGGCGCATCTGGAACAGCCGTCTTCTGGTCAATGCATAAAGCATCAGGACAGCATTGATCAGACCGCTGACAATATCGATGGGGAATCCGGAAAATACCGGCACTGCCAGCGCAAGGTTTCCCACAAAAATGATCAGTATCCCCACAAGGATCGGTTCGATCTGTTTGCGGTATCCGGGATGTCTCCGGCATCCGCGGTACATGGTAATAAAAATCTGGATAATGGTGATCCCTGCTACCACAAAGAACAGAAGGAACCAGGGTGTGATCTTATAAACAAAATGCGCACCACCGTTTTTACGGATCAGATCCGGCCAGCGCAGGATGATCCCGCCCGGGATGTTGATCACAAAAAGCAGCAGCATCAAAAACAATGGGATCTTGCTTTTTCTGCCCATACGCACTCCCATGAATTCACTGATGAACACATAGTAAAAATATGGCAGAAACAGGATTCCTGCCAGAGACACATAATACCACAGGATATAAGAGGGGCCTGCTTCCATACGCATCAGAAAAGAGCCCAGCGTCCAGCAGAGCATTCCTCCCAGCACACACATGAAACTGTTGATGATCCGGCTGCGCTTACCAGCCAGAAGAGTCAGTATCATAAATGTATAGAAAAAAACTGAAATGATTGAAAATGATATATAGCTTTCCATAGTTACTTCCTCATATTCCCGAATCCGATCTCATCCTGCAGTCTCAAAAGTTCCGCCACCTCATAATAAGGAGTGCTCATATGCCGTGGTTTCCGTCCTTTTCTGGACTCATACAGATGAAAGGTACCACAGCGCAGGATGGTCACCACAAGGGGATCCATTCCCAGGATTTTCTTCAGATCCCGGTAATCCTGATCGATATATTTGAAATACGTGGTCAGAAGTTCTTTCAGAATATCCGTGCTCATAGCCTGATACATCAGCGCTTCTTTTTTTACTTCTATATAAAGATGCAGATATGGGCGTTTTTTCTCATTATATTCTTTCACTGCGATCCAATCCGTAACCGGCTGCCCGGACAGCTGGATCACACTTTTGATACCATTTTCCGAAATCCTGGTAAAGCCTGCGATATCAATGATCCACGGAACACGGTCTATGTACTCAAATCTTGGGATCTGTGTCCGGTCCTCCTGGTTGGTAAGACCCACGCACCGATACATATCTCCCACACGGTACCTGGCAAAGGCTCCGCCCTTCAGCACAGTGATCACAAGCTCATATTTCTCCCCGGGAACAACCTCATCCATAAGATAGGTCGGAGGAGTGAACGTGGGATCCTCATAATTATGGAGCATATCCTTTTCGGTGATAAATTCATAAAAGCAGGTATCCGGAAAAAAGTACATTCCGTTCCTGGTCCAGGTCTCGGTTCCTATAATGGAAGGTTCCGTTCCTGCAAAAAGCTCCATGGGCCGAACTCCCCACATTTCCTCCAGATCATCCTTATAGCACTGGTTGTCGGTTCCTGCCACCATAAATCCCTTCAGGTGAAAAAGGTCTTTCGGAAGAAGCTCCCGTTTCTCCTTCTTACAGATCTTTTTGGCATTCAGGATCCTTTTCAGCATCTTTGGTTTATACTGCAGAAGTTCCGAAAAGGAGATTTTGCTTTTTCCTGATGATACGCTTCCGGTGAGGCTCTGGCTTACTGCATAGGCCACACTTCCAAGTCCGAAGAAAAATTCCACGTCCTGTTTCATGGCCATCTTGAAGCCCTCTTTGTTCCGCTCACCAAAGCTCATATTTACCGCATCTTCCACTTCCGGAAGAAAACGGATGTCGATGTCCTCTTTCAGCGCCAGTGGAAAAAGGCCGGTAGCAAAAGGCAGCGGTGCCAGTCCGTAAAGGATCTTGTCCGTTTCCTCCACATCAAATTTGCCCTTTTCACGGCTTGTAGCCAATATGAGGCAGGCAACTACATTGTTCCTGTAGGTATCCAGCATACTTCTTGTGTATGGTGCTACCTTTATCGGATGGCGTCCGCCTTCCCAGGTCGTCTGTATCCAGATGATCGGATTCCCCGGAAGAGTTTCACTTCTCTTCTGGAGGAGCATATCCGCATAATCCTCATAAGTGGTAAGAGGTACCAGCCGACGGAACTCGTCGATCCCGGATGGTCTCCTGCCCTTCAGAATGCTTTTGCCCAGTTCACAGTCTGACCAGAGCTGGATCTGCTCTTCCATCAGGCGATTCTGGATCTTCATGTAATCCTGCATTGTCAGATCAAGAAATCCGCAATATTCTTTCCAGATAGCATCATACTGCTGTTTTCGAAGCTTTTCGCCAAGACTCACCGCCTTTTCCCCCCTTTTCGCCATGTTTTTATACAGGCAGCTGTACTGTTTCGGTCTGGGATCAGAAAGGGAGTTGTCTGCTGATACGCTCCGTAATTACTGAATGTTTCCGGAAACACGATCCTGTCCTGGTAAAAAATGTACAATATGTTCCACACGATAAGGACCCCAAAAGCCCCCATTGCCTTCCCGGATCCCAGAAATCCGGCCAGGCAAAAATAAAATCCGGCGAACCACAGAACGCCAGGATGTCGGCAGAGTGCATAAACACCCTCTGTATAGGCCAGCCTTTCATGATTTTCTTTGACATATGTCTCATCAAAGGGCAGCGCAAAAAACAATGTATAGATCAACAGTCCCAGAAACAGGATCGCTGCTGTCAGAAAAACAGCAGAAATAAAAAAAGAACTTCCCCGCCGCGGCCAGCAGCTCCGGATCACCAGACCTGTTGACACTGCGATCAGGAAACATCCTATGCTAAAAAACGGATGAAGAAAGCTTTTTTTCAATCGGATACTGTTATGATCATACAGGAAGCAGCATAAAAAGCCGATACTCCCTATAATAACCGCAGTCATCTGTATTTTCCCCCTTCATTTATGTAAAGCGGACCTTCTCATTCCGCTCTGCTGCATTCTCAGGAACGAGACCCCTTCATGGTCAGTACCCTAAAGAATGCTCTATATTACTAGAAAACAACTACTTGTTCATTATATAGCACATAGCTGACTTTCGCAATCGTTTTTGACTAATATATGCTGAATATTGGCACAAATTTTATCAATTATGACAGTTTATTTGTTTTTTCTGCCGGAATCAGAGGTAACGGATCTCTACGTGCATTTCGCCCTTTCCATCTGTCTCCATTACTGCATAGCTTGGATGGCGTCCCCGTTGTCTGGGAAAAGCCAGACTTCCGGGATTTACCAGAAGCACACCTGCTTCCTTTTCAACAACCGGTACGTGGATATGTCCGAAAAAAGCCGCATTGCATCCCCTTGAGCGGGCAGCTTCTGCCAGCTGATCAAAGGCCATGGATACACCGTAGTAATGACCGTGAGTTACCAGGATCTTATTTCCCTCGACCTCGATCACATCTTCTCTCGGAAGATCCGAGAAAAAATCATTATTTCCGGACACAATACTGCAGGGACATTCTGCAAGGGCTTCGATATAAAATTCTCTGCCTTCCACATCTCCGCAATGTACCAGCATGTCAAAAGGAGCCTCCCGATTTATCGCGATCTCCAGGTTTTCATCTCTTCCGTGAGTATCGCTTACGATCAGCACCTTCATACAAGCTCTTCCTTTATAAGGCAAAGAGCTTTTCCACGATGGCTGATCCTGTTCTTTTCTTCCATGGAAAGCTCTGCGGAAGTACAGCCATATTCCGGAAGATAAAAGATCGGGTCATAGCCAAAGCCATTCTCCCCTTTTTCCTCGTAGCCGATGCGGCCTTCCATGGCAGCACGTACTGTCTTTCTTCTGCCATCCGGGAAAGCTGCCGCAATAGCACATACAAAACGTGCAGTACGTTTCTCATCAGGTACACCTTCCAGACGCTGGATCAGGTTTGCGTTTTTAATATGATAAGAAGTATCCTCACCCATATAGCGTGCGGAATAGATTCCCGGCTCTTTGTTCAGATAGTCGATCTCCAGACCGGAATCATCTGCCAGAACGATCTCGCCGGTCATTTTACTGATTGCTTCTGCCTTGATCATGGCATTTTCTTCAAAGCTTTTTCCATTTTCATCAATATCCGCATGGATCCCGGCATCCTTCAGGGAAAGGATCTCCAGAGAAGGATCCGCAAGTATCCTTCGGATCTCCTTCATTTTATCCTCATTTCCGGTAGCAAAAATGATCTTTTTCATTCTTTAATACTTCCTTTCTTCGGCGGACGTGGTCCAAGAAACTGGTAATAGTAGGTTTTCATCATTCCGTTATAGATCTTACGGTTTTTATCTGCCTTTCGGCCGATGTCATTCTCTGCCTTGTCATAGGCAGTGATCAGATACATGGACCAGCGATCCAGCCCCTTATAGCTTTCACCGATCTCACGGTACAGTGCAGGGAGATTGGATTTTTCTTCGATCCGCTCACCATATGGCGGATTTGACACGATAAAACCAAAGGGTTTGGAATGGCGGAGTTCACTGACCGGGCGCTGCTGGAAATGGATCAGTCTGTCCACTCCTGCCATTTTTGCGTTGGCGCGTGCTGCCTTGATGGCAGCTGCATCGATATCAAAGCCCTGGATATCGGTTTCAATATCAAGATTTACACGTTCTCTGGCTTCTTCTCTTGCATCCTCCCAGCATTCCTTCGGGATCAGATGCTCCCAGCTCTCGGCCAGAAAATGACGGTTCAGTCCCGGCGCCATATCCGCTGCCATCATTGCCGCCTCAATAGGAAAGGTGCCGCTTCCGCAGAACGGATCGACAAGAATACGGTCCTTTTTCCAGGGGGTGAGCATCAAAAGAGCGCTGGCAAGCGTCTCGGTGATAGGTGCCTTGACAGTCATCTGGCGATACCCTCTCTTATGGAGGGATACTCCTGAAGTGTCGATTCCGATCAGAGCTACGTCTTTCATAAAGGCCACACGGATAGGAAATTCCGGACCGTCTTCCGGAAACCAGGAAATCCCGTAGATACCTTTGAGACGCTCTACAATGGCTTTTTTCATAATGGACTGGATATCAGATGGACTGAAAAGCTTACTTTTGATGGAGTTTGCCTTGGCTACCCAGAATTTACCGTTTTTCGGTATGTAATTCTCCCATGGGAGAGCCTTGGTCTTTTCAAAAAGCTCATCAAAAGTCTCGGCCTTTACTTCGCCTACTTTCAGAAGCACACGTTCTGTGGTACGAAGGAACAGATTGGCGTCTGCCACACCCTGGGCATCAGCCTCAAAGGTTACTCTTCCGTCTTCCACCCTGGTCACTTCATAGCCAAGATCCAGTATTTCACGCTTCAGCACCGCCTCTGTTCCAAAATGACAGGGCGCCGTTAATTCCCACAGATTCATAAAGTGATCTCCCGTACTGTATTTCCTTCAAAATCTTTAATAGTAAAAATTTCGTTCTCAAGGATTGCATAGGTCGGCGGGTTACCTTCCTTTGGAATGGATACGGAACCTGGGTTCAGAAGGATATAATTCCCCATATTTTCTGCCTTCAGCACATGTGTATGACCGTGGATCAGAATGTCTCCGTCCATCATCGGCGGAAGATTATCCTTATTATAGATATGACCGTGTGTGGCGTACATCGTTTTTCCTTCGATGGCAAGGATACAGTAATCTGCCATAACCGGGAAGTCCAGGACCATCTGATCCACCTCTGCCTCACAGTTTCCGCGTACTGCATAGATCTGGTTTTTTCTCTCATTTAAAAGGCGGATGACTTCCTTTGGTGCGTATTCCTTCGGAAGGTCATTTCTTGGTCCGTGATAAAGCAGATCTCCCAGAAGCACCAGTCTCTCCGCCTTCTCCTTGTCATATGCTTCCAGCATTTTCCGGCAGTAATATGCCGAACCATGTACATCGGACGCAAACATATATTTCATAAGCTTTTCTCCTTGTAATTTGTGTTGGTTTTTATCTCTGTTCTTTACATTATCATGATTTCCTTTAAAATACAAGATTTGTTACAGATATGCATTCGCAATCTATTTTGATATCGTCCGCTTTTTTTATCCGCGCACAAGATTTCTCCCTCTGTAGGCTGCAAATCCACCGATCACGGACCTGGTACGACAGCCCTGTCTTGCCAGGCTCCGGGCAGCCTGCATGCTGGCGCCGCCGCGGTCGCAGTAAAATATCAGCAGCTTATCTTTGGGAAAACGATATTTCTGATCCTGTTTTTTCTCAAGATATTCCTCCAGCTCTCTGTATGGAATATTTACCGCGTTCCGGACATGTCCCCTTCTGTAGGCGGCAGAATCCCGGAGATCTATGATAACAGCGTCGCTGCGCTCCACATAATAATCCAGCATTTTTGCAGAAATAGTTTCGATCTGAAACATGGAAAAAATCTCCTCTTTTTGGTATATTATATGGAAGCTTCCGGGTGAATGTTCCCTTATATGTATTTAAGCGGGAAAAGCCATCTCTGACTTTTCCCGCTTTTCTTATCCTTTAATATCTGTCAGAGCCTCTGTCCTTCTCAGAATCATATTCATCGGAAACTTTGTTTCCGTAGCTGCTTTTGGAACTGTTCCTGGAAGAATTTCCCGAACTGTTCTTAGAGCTGTTTTTTCCGCAGTTTCTGGAAGCACTTTCCCCGTGATTTTTTCCTGCATAATTAGACTCATTTCTGTCTGTTTCGTAATTTTTCGCCATTTGAATTACCTCCTGATGAAGTTGATTTTACGGCTTTCCGAAGCTTTCTGCCGCTTTTTATTACAGGAAATAGTATCCCAAAAAGTTTGGAGATTATTCGCCAAAATCATATTGCTTTTTTTTCCAGTTTATATTATAATCATTCTTGTAAAAAGAATTTACCCTTCAAAAATTTTTTTTACATAACCCCTTATTTAATTATTTATACTCCCCTCGAAACACCCGGTAGCTCCCCTACCGGGTGTTTCTCTATACAAAAAACAAGCCGCCGGATGACGATCACAGTCGCTCCGGCAGCTTGTTTTTTTATCCGTTGATCGGATTTACATGCACCATACAGTGCTTTACATCTTTGAATTTATTCTCGATCGTATGATGTACATTTTCCGCAATATCATGTGCATCAAAAAGGGAAATACTTCCATCTGCTGCGATCTCGATATCCACATACATCTTGGATCCGAAAAGACGGGTTTTAAGAAGGTCTACTCTTCTGACGCCCGGTACCTTGAGTATCTCTCTCTTCATGGATTCCTCAGTTTTTGCATCACAGGAATGATCTACCATCTTGTCAATGGCATCCCTGAAAATGTCGATCGATGCCTTGGCGATCATAACGCAGATCACGATACTGGCGATCGGATCCAGAATCGGGTATCCCAGTCTTGCTCCTAAAATACCGACAAAAGCTCCGATAGAGGAAAGTGCATCTGAACGATGGTGCCATGCATCTGCCATCAGGGCTCCTGAATTGATCTTCTTTGCAGCACCTCTTGTATACCAGAACATCCACTCTTTTACCACAATGGATACCACTGCTGCAATCAGTGCAAGTGTTCCCGGAATGGCAATGGTTCCGCCGGATGTGCTTTTTACGATATCACGGGCACCGGTAATTCCGATCCCGAGACCAGTGACAAGCAGCATTCCTGCAAGGACAATGGAAGAGACACACTCCATTCTTTCATGTCCGTACTGGTGCTCTTTGTCCGATTTCTTTGTAGAAAGACGGACACCGATAATTACGATGAAGGTGCTTCCCACATCTGATGCAGAATGAATGGCATCCGAGATCATCGCTCCTGAATGTGCCACAATACCTGCGATCAGTTTAAATACTGATAATAAAAGGTTTACCAGAATACTGATCCCGGATACCTTCATTGCTGTCTGCTGTTCCCATGAAGCTGTTTTTTCTGTATCATGTATAATTGTTTTGTTTTCTGTGTGTTCCATAAACAGAATCTCCTTTTAAATATATGATCAGGTTCTTCTTATGGCACAACATTTTCCGTGAAAAAACCGGCAGTTCCTTCACTACTCGCTGCAGTGCGATTTTCCGCCGGTGTTCTTTCTTTTCTGTATAAGGATATCCCAGCTTCTACCTTCTGTTCCATCCATATTTTGCAGTAAAAAAGACATACCTGCGAAACATACACTGTCCCGCAGATATGTCTGAAAGCAAAGTCACATTCTGCTTCACCTCATATTCCGTGAATGCAGGTTCTTTGCAATTACGTTTAAATCCATATCCGCTGCCGCTTCCTGCGGCCCGGCCCCATGCCTTCGGATAAATATTTTCGATTCCGAAAAGCATCGCCTGCTCAGTTTGTACTGTTGATCTCGCATCCTGTTCGAATGTAATGCAGTGCAAAGAGAATTTTTGCAGTCTTACGGGTCTCCCGCTTAACTTCTCAGAAAGGATACACCATATGCCCTTTGTTAGTCAAGCCAAAGTTTTTTATTTTACAGGTAGATATCTTCAACTTTCTGTTTATTCCATGTCTGGAAACATGCTTCGCACTGCACAGTTCTATATCAAATAATAGCTCCTCAGTTGTTTGTCAAAAAACCGGGAGCGGATAAATCCGCTCCCGGCAGACTGTAGACAAAGTCTATTTTGGCAAAGATTCCAAGAAGCAGTTCTCCTGGCCTTTTCTGAACGCAAAGATTTTTTGGATTTCTTTCTGTCAGAAAAGTCAGCTCGGTATGATTCTGGACACAGGCTGCGGTCTGGTTTCCTGATTCAGGTGCTTTGCAGCGCATCTATCTGTCAATCCGCGCCTGACACCGGTCACTTCCATGAGCTTGCATGACTGATTCTGAGTATCCATCGCTATAATCAGGAAGAGAGATTCCGACAGGATGCTTCCACCGTCGGGTAGCGCTTTATGTCCGTATGCGGGATGAATTTTGCTGCCTGCATGCGAATCAGAAAATCCGGAATGGATGCAAATTGTACGCAGTAAAGATTTTCTGTAAAATATTGAATATCGTCCATTCTGGTGCGGTCAAGCAGCAGAATACGGGCACCGTCCAGAGAGGCGTTGGAGATACAGGTGTATTTCTCACGGGGCTGATCCGGAAAGATGCCGATCGTGATGGCGGATTCCAGATTAGAATGAGCACTAAAAGCACCAGACAGATAAAAATGGGAAATATCTGTCTCCAGACATCCTGCTGACTCAAGCAGACAGTCCATCATGGTGTAGGCAGCGGCTTTGGTATCCAAATATTGTTTAATATCCGTCTGTGAGAAATACAGTGGTTCTCCGCTCCCGGACTCTTCGGCAGTGGCATAGACGGCGGCATACTCCTGTTCCTCCTCCAGATATATGATCCGCGGAGTGACATCTGGATTCAATGTGCCCGCAATATTGATCCATCCATGAAGTCTCATTTGGGCCAGTAGATCGATAATGCCGGAACCGCAGATGCCCACCGGGCGGCTTCCGTCGATCGTGGTAAAGGTCAGGTCTTTGCCGTGGATCGTCACTGTATCTATGGCACCCTTCCCGGCCTGCATACCGAAACGGCTGATATAGCCTTCCAGAGCCGGACCTGCGGCACCAGCGCCGGCTAACATCCATTCGCGGTTGCCGATAACGAGTTCTCCGTTGGTACCGATGTCGAAGAACAGGAGGGTGTCTTCACTTTGGCGGATATCCAGATTCAGAAGTCCGCTTACAATATCTCCCCCCACATAATTGGAGGCAGAGGGGATGATGTAGAGCATTCCGGAAAAATCAAGTCCCAGTTCGCTTCCCCATAACCATCCGGGCTCTGTAGTGACCGGCGCGAAGGGAGAGGAAAATACGGTCCATGCATTCAGCTTTAGCAGAAAATGAATCATGGTCGTGTTGCCGGAGACGATCATGATCGGACAGCTGCGGACTTTGATGTCGGTCTGCGAAGCCAGCTGTCCGATCAGAGACTGAAAGGTTTCAACCGTGACTTTCTGAAGGTCATCCGCATGTCCGGAATCCTCCATGGTATACGTGATGCGAGTGAGAATATCGGTTCCGTAGGTGCGCTGCCCGTTGGTGCCGCGTACCTGTGCAACGACAGCCCCGGTATTTAAGTCGACCAGCTGCATGACAATAGTGGTGGAACCGTAGTCCACAGCAAGTCCATAGTGCATCTGCCGTGTGTCTCCGGCCTCCACATCGGTCACGATCCAGTCCTTTTCCCTGTATACCAGCGTTACTGTGATGTGATAATCACATTCTCTGCACAGGGGGTAAAGCTTTTGCAATATGTGAAGAGGGATTTTGGCATTCTTATATCCAACGTCGGACAACGTCTGACAGATCCTATGCTGGTCACTTTTCGTATCTTCTTCCGTGGGAGGAGTGATCTCAAGATATACTTTTTCACTGAAACATTTCATTTTCATGCCTCCTATGTTAATCGATGCGCCGTTTTGGCAGGTTATCAGAAATACCACCGGCCATTATCGATAGCTGGTCTCTTAATCAATAATTTGCATTTGAAATGGATATCATTCTCTTTTACAGGAACATTCTTTCCTTCTTTACATTCTGGGCATTGAACAATTTTTCCATTTTTCAAGTCTTTGAGCATGCCACCAATGGTTTCCTTTTTCATCGTACTTCTTCCATGATTGTTGGGGATTTTGTTCTATCACGGAATTATTATATTCCTTAAATCATCACTGGTCAATGTCCTCCCTTTTATGCGGAATAATAAAGATCGTCGCTTTTTAAGGAGAAAATGAGAAGTAGGAAGCGGATTTGTGAGAAAACCCAATCATATGGAGCAGGGGATACGTGGTTGGTTAAATGCACCAATACTACGTCGGAAATGATCTAAGGAAAAAGAAAAACATCGCTGCCATGACAGCGATGTTTCAGACTGTAGACAAAGTCCCGGCGAAAGCCGGGCTTTTCTATGTTTACGACCGTTTTTCTGGTATAATACAAATATAAGAAGGGCGGTGTTTTTTATGATGACAAAAAATTCAGATAAAAAAAGGGAACAGATGATAATGCTCTGTATGGATGATATGGTTCCCCAAAACCATATGCTGCGTTTAATTGATAAAGCCATTGACTGGACTTTTATATATGAGCTTGTAGAAGAAAAATACTGCCCTGATAACGGAAGGCCCAGTATGGACCCTGTCATGCTGATTAAGATTCCCTTCATTCAATATCTTTATGGAATCAAAAGTATGAGGCAGACCATCAAAGAGATAGAAGTAAACGTTGCTTACAGATGGTTCCTCGGATTAGACATGCTGGACCCTGTCCCTCATTTTTCAACCTTTGGGAAAAACTACACCCGCCGTTTTAAGGACACAGATCTTTTTGAGCAGATCTTTGCGAAAATATTAGAAGACTGCATGAAATTTAAACTGGTGGACACCGATCAGATCTTTGTGGATTCTACTCATGTGAAAGCATGTGCAAACAACAAAAAAATGCGAAAAAGAGTTGCACATGAACAGGCCCTTTGGTATGAAGAAAAATTACAGAAGGAAATATCCAGGGATCGTGAAGCGCACGGGAAAAAACCTTTAAAGGAAAAAGACAGAAATGATCCCCCATCCGGCGGCGGGAGCGATAATAATACAAAGGAAGAAGAAATTACAGAAGGGATTAAAACGCAGAAATGCAGTACCAGTGATCCGGAAAGCGGCTGGTTCCGTAAAGGCGAGCATAAACATGTTTTCGCCTATGCAGTGGAAACAGCTTGTGATAAACACGGCTGGATCCTGGGATACAGCATTCATCCGGGGAATGAACATGACAGCCGGACATTCAAAACACTTTATGACAAGATAAAGATCTATTCACCGGCTATGATCATTGCAGATGCCGGTTACCGTACACCAGCAATCGCCCATGAATTGTTAGAAGATGGTATCGAGCCTCTGTTCCCATACAAGAGGCCAATGACAAAGGAAGGGTTTTTCCGAAAATATGAGTATGCATATGATGAGTACTATGACTGCTACATATGTCCGGAAAACCATATATTATCCTATCAAACGACAAACAGAGAGGGGTATAGGGAATACGTAAGCTGCGGAGAAATATGTGCCAGTTGCCCCAATCTTCATAGATGTACGGAAAGTAAAGAACACATAAAAGTGGTTACCCGCCATGTGTGGGAAGAATATATGGAGAAAGCGGAGGATATCAGGCATACACTTGGCACTAAACAGATATATGACCTAAGAAAGGAAACAATCGAGAGGATTTTCGGAACAGCCAAGGAACAACATGGATTTCGTTATACACAATACATAGGGAGAGCCCGGATGGAAATGAAAGCGGGGCTTACTTTTGCATGTATGAACCTGAAAAAACTGGCCAGGATACTGGACAAAAGGGAAGAAAGAATATCGACTATCCATAATATTGAGCGGTTATTAAAGGAAAAGACATTTTTAAAAAAAAGTGGTGCTGGAGATTATCTCCAGCACCAACTTTGTCTACAGTCTGCCGGGAGCGGATAAATCCGCTCCCGGTTAAGTCTACGATCTGTATTCAGTTGGAATGACTGATTATGCCTGCGGGCCGGCTGCAACGAGTGCTTTACCAGCTGCATTTCCTTCATATTTAGCAAAGTTCTTAACAAATCTTGTAGCAAGATCTTTAGCCTTTGTCTCCCACTCTGCAGCATCTGCATATGTGTCACGTGGGTCAAGGATTGCAGGATCTACACCCGGAAGCTCTGTCGGAACCTCGAAGTTGAAGAATGGGATCTTCTTTGTCGGAGCTTTAAGGATAGATCCGTCAAGGATAGCATCGATGATACCACGAGTATCTTTGATGGAGATACGTTTTCCAGTTCCATTCCATCCTGTGTTAACGAGGTATGCTTTCGCACCGCTCTTCTCCATTCTCTTAACGAGCTCCTCAGCATATTTTGTCGGATGAAGCTCAAGGAATGCCTGTCCGAAGCATGCGGAGAATGTAGGAGTAGGCTCTGTGATTCCACGCTCTGTACCAGCAAGCTTAGCTGTGAATCCGGAAAGGAAGTAGTACTGTGTCTGCTCCGGTGTCAGGATAGATACTGGAGGAAGTACGCCGAATGCATCTGCGGACAGGAAGATAACCTCTTTCGCTGCCGGTGCAGAAGATACAGGGCGAACAATGTTCTCGATGTGGTTGATCGGATAGGAAACACGTGTGTTCTCTGTTACGCTCTTGTCAGCGAAGTCGATCTTGCCCTCAGCATCAAGTGTTACGTTCTCAAGAAGAGCGTTTCTCTTGATCGCATTGTAGATGTCCGGCTCAGACTCTTTGTCAAGGTTGATAACCTTAGCATAGCATCCACCCTCGAAGTTGAATACTCCGTTGTCATCCCAGCCATGCTCGTCATCACCGATCAGAAGACGCTTAGGATCTGTGGAAAGTGTTGTCTTACCTGTTCCGGAAAGACCGAAGAAGATTGCTGTGTTCTCTCCGTTAAGGTCTGTGTTTGCAGAGCAGTGCATAGCAGCGATGCCCTTCAGCGGCAGATAGTAGTTCATCATGGAGAACATACCTTTCTTCATCTCTCCGCCGTACCATGTATTGACGATAACCTGCTCACGGCTTGTAATGTTGAACATTACAGCTGTCTCAGAGTTCAGTCCTAATTCTTTATAGTTCTCAACTTTAGCCTTGGATGCATTGTAAACAACGAAATCCGGTTCAAAGTTCTCAAGCTCCTCAGCTGTCGGCTGAATGAACATGTTTGTTACGAAATGTGCCTGCCATGCAACCTCAACAATGAAACGGATAGCCATACGTGTGTCTTTGTTAGCTCCGCAGAATGCATCTACTACGAAAAGTTTCTTGTTGGAGAGCTCTTTCTTTGCGATGTCCTTTACTGCTTCCCATGTTTCCTGAGTTGCCGGATGGTTATCGTTCTTGTACTCATCGGATGTCCACCAAACTGTGTCTTTGGAGTTCTCATCCATAACGATATATTTGTCTTTAGGAGAACGTCCTGTGTAGATACCTGTCATTACATTGACAGCACCAAGCTCGCTGACCTGACCCTTCTCAAATCCCTCAAGCTCCGGTTTGGTCTCTTCCTCAAATAATGTCTCGTAGGAAGGATTGTACACGATCTCAGTTGTTCCGGTAATACCATACTTTGTTAAATCGATTTTTGCCATCTTAACATTTACCTCTCTTCTTTAATAGTAATTATGATAGCCACCTACTGCTGCAGGTTTTTGTCATCCTGCCATAGGAATTGGTCATTCCAACATCCCTATCCACAATTATACATAAATTGTACGTAAAAGCAACCAAAAAAATTCATTTTCCGCAAAAAAATGATAAATCTTTAACAGTGACGTTTTGGTACTGTCAGATTTTACTCCATCTATGCTTGACTTTTTCAGAATAATGGCTACAATATATCTGATTATAGTTATTATATATATTTATAATAATAACTATATAATTTTAATATATAGAAAGAAGTGATTTCCGTGTCAGATATTCCGGTTAAACGTAATCATATGAAAATCCCCTGGCACAACTATGTAAGCGCCAGGAACAGCCAGCCCATCACCGAAGCTTCTCTTTCCGAAAAAGCTTCCCTGATCGGCCGTACAGGCATGATACTTCTCTCCTGTGGGACCGGTGCCTGGCGGGTACGGAGTTCCATGAATACATTGTCAGAAGCACTTGGCATCACCTGCTCCGCAGATATCGGACTGATGTCTATAAGCTACACCTGCTTTGACGGTGAGAGCAGTTTTTCCCATGCACTTAGTCTGGCTACCACCGGCGTAAATACTTCCAGGCTGAACAGGCTGGAACATTTTGTCAGTGATTTTCCTGCGGAGGGTATCCATATGAGCGGTGAACACTGCACAGTCAGTTAGATGAGATCGAGCGGATCCACGGGCTTTATTCCCCTGCAGCCCTGGGACTGGCTTCTGCACTGGCCTGTGGTGCATTTACTTTTCTTCTGGGCGGTGGCCCGCTGGAAATGATCCTGGCTTTTGCAGGCGCAGGCATCGGAAACGCCATTCGCTGCAAGCTTGGCAAGCATCATTTTACTCTGTTTATGTGCATTGCAGTTTCTGTTTCCTCCGCCTGTCTTGTATATGCAGGCTTCCTGAAGCTGGCAGAGCTTCTGTTCCACATTTCCGTCCAGCATGAGGCCGGATACATCTGTTCCATGCTGTTTATCATTCCGGGCTTTCCGTTTATCACAAGCGGGATCGACCTTGCCAAGCTGGATATGCGTTCCGGTCTGGAACGACTGGCCTACGCCATTATTGTTGTAATGGTGGCTGCTGTCTCTGCCTGGCTGATGGCACTGCTTCTTCATCTGAAGCCTGTGGATTTCCTGCCTCTGGAGCTTTCGGCATCTCAGAGAATCCTGTTCCGGCTTCTGGCAAGCTTCTGCGGGGTATTCGGCTTTTCGGTCATGTTCAACAGCCCTGTCCGTCTAGCCGCAGCTGCCGCCTTCATCGGCGCACTGTCCAACACTTTACGTCTGGAGTTTCCGCCTCCTGGTTTGCAGCTGCGATCCTGATCATCGTTTCTCTTCCCCTGGGCCTTATTTTCGCCAGGATCCTTACGGACAAAATGTTCCGCTACTGCACCTGATGGGCATACAAAAAGGACTGCTTTCTGTAACTTCCGGTCATCAGCTATCCTTCTGATAACCGGAGCAATACAAAAGCAGTCCTTTTTTGTACATTCTATTTCATTACGATCTCATCAGCGATCCCGATCATTTTTTCCAGGCGGTCCGCAAATTTATGGATGGGGAGAAAAACGCCCAGTCCGTCATAACGTTTGCCACCATCCTCCACAGAATCCTGCCCATAATACACAAAAGCTCTTGGAAGCTTCTTCTGAATTACCATCATGATATCCCATACAGCCGCATAGGCCTGTGCCTCCGTTTCCTTTTCCCTTACGCTGTCCGGAAGCTCATACACCAGCAGCACACCGATATGTTCGCCCATTTTGTACTCTTCTACTTCCATGGTATCTTCATCATAGGCATGGCGCTTCCGGTAGCCATACGCCAGATACATCTTTACGCCCTGCTTCTCCCTGTATATCCTGCGGAACCGGTCGTAATCCCTGTCACTTACATGGATTCCCTTTTCCCGCAGAAAATTTCCTTTTTCATCTGTGAGAAATACCGGATTCTCCTGTCCATCTGCATTGAACCTGAACGGTGCCAGAAAAGAATTTCGCAGAAGATCAAACATACTGTTCTGGCAGATCGCCATAAGGAGAGCAGTCAGATCACGGTTTTTATATGCGTCCAGCAATGCATAGGCGAATTTTTCCGGAGGAAGATATCCGCATTCTATGTCTGTATCCGCATCCATGGATTCATAGAAGGTCTCCGTCAGCCGTCTGCACGCCTCCGGATCCTTCAGGATCTTTTCAAATAAAAGCTCCGCCTTTTCCTCTCTTGGGAATAATGTACTGTTTTCCACAATTCCTCACCCTTTCTAATCTCTATGTTTACTGGAAAACATCAGAATAAAGCTGATCAGAAGCAAAACATCCGATACCCAGATTGCCGGGATCCCCAGCCTCATGGACAGATTTCCTCCGCCACCGGCTCCAATGGCAAAAAAGAAAATTATCCCGAAATAATAAAGAGCCTGCTTCAGCTGTTCCGGACGTTTTTCACGACAATACACGGACAACGCCGCCGTGCCGCTTCGTAAATTTCCGATGCACATAGTGCTTGCATAGGAATAACCGCCCACCTTCCGGAAGGTCTGTACCTGCATGGCGCAGGAAAAGGATACCAGTGCGGTTGCCAGCATATCCAATTCTCCCGGCATAAATCCCACCACAAAAAGGATCAGGATCTCGATCAGCAGGATCATCTGCCTCCAGTGAAGTTTTTTTGCATATTTAAAGGTATTCTGGATTCGCTCCGCCGCTACAACACCAATGGCAAAGGCTAAAACAGGAAACAGATACCTTAAACCGTCTCCCCACTGTCCTGTCATAAAATTATGGCTCATCAGAACCACGTTGCCTGTCTGGGCGTTGGAAAACACCTCATCTCTTGTAAAGTATGTGCAGGCATCCTGAAATCCGCCGGACATTGCCAGAAATACACTTGTGATAAAAGCTTCTGACATCTGCCGGTCCGCATTTTGCAGCTTTCCGCCTCCTGAAACCACTCTAAATCACTCCTGTCATTGATTTTTTTCCTCGGGTGTATTATAGTTTGCTCAGAAGCAAATGTAAAAAGTATTATTAATATCGTAAACATATTAAAATCATATCACAGGATGGAGACAATACATGATCACTTACGACTACTACCGGATCTTTTATTATGTAGCCCAGTATAAGAGCTTTACCAAGGCAGCAAGAGCTCTTCACAACAACCAGCCAAATATCACCCGCTGTATGAACAACCTGGAGCAGGAGCTGAAATGTACGCTCTTTCTCCGCTCCAACAAGGGAATCGCACTTACACCGGAAGGCCGCCAGCTTTATGAACACGTTGCCCTGGCTTTTGAGCAGCTGTCCATCGGCGAGGAGGAGATCCGCCAGAACGGAGAGCTGGAGCATGGTCTGGTTTCCATCGGCGCCAGCGAAAATGCCCTGCGTCTGATCCTTCTGGAAAAGCTGGAGCTGTTCCGCGAGCAATATCCCCATGTTCGCCTGCGCCTCTTTAACCATTCTACTCCTCAGGCAGTACAGGCACTGAAAAATTATGCGGTGGATTTCGCTATTGTCACCACTCCGATCTCCATCCGCAAGCCTTTACAGAAAAAAAGTCTCCTGCGTTACCGGGAGATCCTTGTATGCGGAAGCAAATATAAGGATCTGACCACTGCCCCTATCAGCATCCATGAGCTTCAGGATCTGCCCTTTGTAGGTCTTGCGGAAGGGACCAGCACCAGAGAAATGTATATGAATTACTTTATGGAAAACCGTGTTTCTTTTCATCCTGACATCGAGGCAGCAACTACAGACCAGGTCCTTCCCATGATCGTCCACAATCTGGGAATCGGCTTTTACCCCGAGCCCCTTGCCCGGGAAGTGATCAATGACGGGAAGATTTTTGCCCTTCAGCTTAAGGAGACGCTCCCTCAGAGAGAGGTCTGCTTAGTCACAAACAGCAGTACTGCCATGAGTACTGCTGTCAAAAAAGCTATTGAATTTATTGTGTAAATCCCTGAGGCGGATCAGCCATTTACATTTATTGTTCCACTGTCCGCTCAATATGCATGGCAAGATAACCGATCTCGATAGGGTCCAGCTTTTTCCCAAGGCTTTTGCCCAGGCTCTCGCAGACATCCTCTGCGATCCTGTAGGATTCCGGATATTTTTCTTCTATATATCCATTCATATCCAGCTTCAGTGTCTCCCCTGTGGAGACACGGGCTACCATATATTTGATATGGTTCATCATACGATTGTAGGACAGGGAGATCACATCGATCTTTCTTCCTGTGGCCATCTCGATCATGGCGATGCATTCCCGTACCGTTCTTGCTGTCTGCATGGCAACAGACACCTTTTCATCTCCAAGTGCTGAGTGAATATGAAGTGCCACATATCCCACCTCATGCTCGTCGATCTCAATATCCATCCGCTCCTTCAGGATCTTCTTCAACACCTCCGCCACCTTGAATTCGCTGTAAAAAAGCACCTTGATATCATCAGTCAGAGGATTGCTGATCTGCTCATGATTCCGGATACGTCCCACTGCAAAGGAAATATGATCGGCAAGGGGAAACAGGATCCTTCTGTCTATGGTATCCCCAAAGGTCTTCTCAGCTTCTCTCAATATCTCATCTGCGATCTCCAGAAATTCCGGTGCTACGCTCTTTGCCAGTTCTTTTGCTGAGCCGCGTTCTGTCTCCTGAGCCAGCCTGTAAATAGTACAGTCTGCCGGAGCCTCAAAACGCTGGCTGACCTTCTTTCCAAATCCCACACCTTTTCCCAGAAGTACATATTCCTGGTTTTCTTCCATATTTATGGCAATGATGCCGTTATTGTTCAATACCTTGCTCACTCTGTACATCTTTTTCCCCACCATTTTTATATGTCCTGCTGCTTTTCCACATTCCACCACTGTCTGCCCCGGATTTTCAGTCGACATTTTTATCTGCAGCTGTTGATTTTCTTTATCGTAACAGAATCTTTCTTTTGTGTAAAGCCCTTCTGACAGACAGTTATTTTCTTTGCCACAGGAAAAGCGCGCCCGGGCATTAGGCGCGCTTTTCACAAAACCAATCTTCTATATTATTGCTGAAAAATTTCCTATTCTTCCACAGTCTCTACTGCGAACAGCGGCTCTCCTGCCTTGATCTCTCCATTGGCAAGAAGGCGTACTCTCTGATCATCCTCGATCTCTGTGCAAAGGATCGGCGAACATAAGGACGGAGCGTTTTCTGTAAGATACGGGATGTCAATCTTCATCAACGGCTCGCCTTTTTTTACATGCTGTCCCTGCTCTACCAGGATCTCGAAGCCTTTTCCTTCCAGCTTTACAGTGTCAATGCCGATATGGAGGAGCATAGGAAGATCTGTATCTGTCTGGAATCCGATGGCATGCTTTGTGTCAAAAATAAACTCTACCTCGCCGTCTTCCGGAGCACAGATCACCGGGTCCTTCGGTGTGACTACAGCACCCTCTCCCATCATTCCTTCCGCAAAGCCTTCATCCGGCGCTGTGGAAAGGTCTGCAGCGATACCGGTTACCGGGCTGTAGACAATCGCTGTTCTGAGAACCTTTTTCTCCGGCTGCGTGCTGGCTTCGGATGTCGGAGCTGTGTTCTGAGCAGCCTCACCTGTACTTTCTGCTGTACGCTCTGTATCAGACTGAGCCTGATTTTCCGCATTGTCTGTTTCTTTCTCATTTGCACCTTCAAAATATTCATTCGGCGCTGTCTCCAGATAATCCTCCAGCTTGGATTTGATCACAGTTACCTGCGGACCGTAGATGATCTGCACGCCCTGGCCTTTTTTCACGATTCCTCTGGAGCCTGTTGTTTTCAGAATGTCGTCGTTAACTCTTGCTGCATCATGGACGGTGATACGGAGTCTTGTTGCACAGCAGTCCACATCGCTGATGTTTTTCTTTCCTCCAAGGCCGGCTGTGATGGCTTCACTTACCGGGTCTGCAGATGTACTTCCTGCTGCTTCACCGGCTTTTCCGGATTCTTTTCTCGCGTTTACATCTGCTTTTGTATAAAGCTTTGTTTCTGTGTCGTCATCCTCACGTCCCGGAGTCTTGAAGTTGAACTTTTTGATCAGGAAGGTGAAGATCACATAATAGAGAATAAAGTAAATGATACCTACCGGGATAATCCTGAGCCAGCTTGTCTTTGCATTTCCCTGAAGGATCCCGAACAGGAACAGATCAAGGAAACCGCCGGAAAAGGTAAGTCCTACTGCAATGTTCAGCATATGTGCGATCATATAAGCCGCGCCTGCAAGAACAACCTGTACCGCAAACAATGCAGGAGCTACAAACAGGAAAGAGAACTCCAGTGGCTCTGTGATTCCTGTAAGCATACATGCAAGGGCTGCGGAAAGAAGAAGTCCGCCTGCTGCTTTTTTCTTCTCAGGCTTTGCACAGCGGTACATGGCAAGAGCTGCTCCCGGAAGACCGAAGATCATGAAAATGAACTCTCCGGAAAAATATCTTGTTGCATCTGCGCTGAAATGCGCTACATTTGCGGAATCTGCAAGCTGGGCGAAAAAGATATTCTGTCCGCCCTGTACCATCTGGCCTGCAACCTCCATAGTCCCGCCAACGGCTGTCTGCCAGAATGGCATATAAAATACGTGATGAAGTCCGAAGGGGATCAGCGCACGTTTGATAATACCGAAGATCAGAGTTCCGATATAGCCGCTGCCTGTTACAAGACCACCCAGAGCATAAATACCGTTCTGGACTGCCGGCCATACGAAATACATCAGGATTCCCACAAACATATATACAATGGTGGAAATGATGGGCACAAATCTGGAACCACCGAAGAAGGAAAGTGCGTTTGGAAGCACGATCTTATGAAAACGGTTGTGCAAAGCTGCAACACCAAGGCCGACGATGATACCGCCAAACACACCCATCTGTAAGGACTGAATGCCGCAGACAGAGGTTACAGTACCTTCCAGAACGCTTTTTGCGATCTGTCCGTCTGCTGTGATCTTACCATTTACTACCAGCATACCATTGATGGCTACATTCATAACGAAGTAAGCGATCAGTGCAGAAAGAGCTGCTACCTCTTTCTCTTTTTTTGCCATACCGATGGCCACACCTACTGCAAAGATCAGCGGCAGGTTATCAAATACCGCGCTTCCGACTTTGTTCATAATGATCAGGAGTGCATGTAAAATCGTTCCGTCTCCCAGAATCTTCTGAAGTCCGTAGGTTGCAATGGTTGTTTCATTTGTGAAGGAACTGCCGAATCCAAGAAGCAGGCCTGCCACAGGAAGGATTGCTATGGGAAGCATAAAGGAACGTCCCACTCGCTGCAAAACTCCGAAAATCTTGTCTTTCATGTTTTCTCTCCTTTTCTTTCGACGTTTTGGAGCGGGAGTCTTTTAAGTGGGCAACAAAAAAAGACACCAACCCCCATAAACGTCAAATAATAACATCTATGACTGGTTAATGCCTGCTCATCAGTTACACACCAAATCTGAAATACACTATACGGGTTTTGTTCTTCTGTGTCAAGGAGTAATTTGATTTTTTCCCCCAAATATATCTCCTCATATCACTATCCGCTCCGTTGCCAGCAATCCCTCGCGGAATATTACCTGTGAACAGCAGCCATATAGCTACTATTCTCCGAAAGTATGCAAAAACGAAACAGACCTGAAATTCACTTATCTTGACTTTATTCTTACTTATGATAAGATGAACATAGAATGTCCGGCAGCAATGTTTTTTGCTCAGACAACACTATACATTTCATAAAAACGGAGGTACTTTTCCGATGAATACCATCAAGAAATTCATCCACTACTACGGCCCGTACAAAGCGGTCTTTTTTATTGACCTGATCTGTGCAGCCGTTATCAGTCTGGTAGATCTTGCTTATCCCCAGATTCTTCGTACTATGACAAAAACTCTCTTTACACAGGATAAGGATATTATTCTTCATGCCCTCCCTGTGATTGCAGCTTCTCTTTTTGTTATGTACATTGTGCAGAGCCTCTGCAAATATTATGTAACCTGTCAGGGACATATGATGGGTGCAAAGATGGAACGTGATATGCGCCGGGAGCTTTTTGACCATTACCAGGAGCTGTCTTTTTCCTATTACAGCAGGAATAATTCCGGTCAGATGATGAGCAAACTGGTCAGTGACCTTTTTGACATTTCCGAGTTTGCACATCATGGTCCTGAGAATCTTTTTATCTCTCTGGTAAAGATCGTCGGTGCTTTTATCTTCCTGTTCTTTATCAACAAAAAACTTGCACTGCCGCTGATCCTCCTGGTGATCGTGATGTTTGTGTTTTCCTTCCGCCAGAATGCAAAAATGCAGGAAACCTTCATGGAAAACCGTCGTAAGATCGGAGATGTAAATGCCAGTCTTCAGGATACGCTTTCCGGAATCCGCGTGGTGCAGTCCTTCGCAAACGAGGACATCGAACGTGCCAAATTTAAGAAAAGCAACGAAGCGTTCCTTGTTTCCAAAAGAGATAATTATCACTGCATGGGAAGCTTCATGAGTTCCAATCTTTTCTTCCAGGGCATGATGTACCTGGTAACTCTTGTTTACGGCGGCTATCTGATCGCTCAGGGTGAAATGCAGACTGCAGATCTTGCCATGTATGCCCTGTATATCGGAATCTTTATCAGCCCCATCCAGATCCTGGTGGAACTTGTGGAAATGATGCAGAAGGGTCTTTCCGGTTTCCGCCGTTTCCTGGATGTGATGGAAACAGAATCCGAGATCAGGGATGCACCTGACGCTGTGGATCTTACCGATGTTAAAGGACATGTCCGTTATGACCATGTTTCTTTCCATTACAGTGACGATGAAACTGCGGTACTTTCCGATATCTCTATTGATATCCCGGCTGGAAAATCCATTGCCCTGGTGGGACCTTCCGGAAGCGGAAAAACCACGATCTGCTCTCTCCTGCCCAGATTTTATGATGTGACCGGCGGTTCCATTACTGTAGACGGAAAGGATATCCGCGGGCTGACTCTTAAGAGCCTTCGAAGCCAGATCGGTATGGTACAGCAGGATGTTTATCTTTTTGATGGAACCATTAAAGATAATATTGCCTATGGAAAACCGGGTGCTACCGACGAGGAGATCATCAAAGCCGCCAAATGTGCAAGTATCCATGATTTTATCATGGAGCTGCCGGATGGATACGATACTTATGTAGGCGAACGCGGCACCAGACTTTCCGGCGGCCAGAAGCAGAGGATCTCTATTGCAAGGGTATTCCTTAAGAATCCTCCGATCCTGATCCTGGATGAGGCCACCAGCGCTCTGGATAACGAAAGCGAACGTTGGATCCAGAAGAGTCTGGAGGAGCTTTCAAAAAATCGTACTACCATTACGATCGCGCACCGGCTTTCTACGATCCGTGATGCGGATGAGATCATTGTGATCACAGAGGATGGTATCGCTGAACGCGGTACACATGCTGATCTGCTTGAGAAGAATGGATTGTATGCTGCGTATTACAATATGTAAATAAGATACGAGGGAGGGTCATCTCAGAGTTGCGAAGCCCGAAGCCCCTCCCTCGAGCTCCCACCCTCTTGGGCACGCCAGATTCATCAAGACAGAATGGGTTGAATGATGACTGTGACGTACGGACGTGGGAGGCGCTTCGCTGTCCCACTGGGATTATTATGGGATAAAAATAAAAGACCGCTGTATATCACAAATGATGTGGATATATGGCAGTCTTTTTTGTTTGTTACTTATTTTTCAAAAAATTCAGTAAATATTACAGCAGATAAACCGGAAGTTCATCCTTGATTCCTACCGGCTGGTTGTTGTCCGGCTCGTCTTTCTTTGGGGTGAGGAACTTGGCCTGAAGTTCATCGGCGTTTCCTCCACTGATCACATTCTGAGCTACGGTTCCTGTTGTGATTTCTGCGGCGGCTGTTTTCTTAGCTGCAGTTTTTCGTGTTGTTGTCTTTCTGGTGGTGGTTTTCTTTGCTGTTGTTTTTGTTGTGGCTGCTTTCCTTGCTGTGGTCTTCTTTGCCGGAGCCTTCGCTGTGGTTTTCTTTTCGACTGTTTTTTCAGCAGCTTTCTCTCCTGTTTCTGTCTTTACTTCTGTCGGCTTTTCTGTCACTTTTACCTCTGTAACTTTCTCTTCTGTCTTTGCTGTTTTCTCTGCATTTACTGCTCTTGCGATGCTTGCTTTACCTACTGACACGATCCATTACCTCCTCTGCCAATGCTATGTATTCTTTTGCGCTGCGGCTGCTTTTTTTGAATTCCACAACCGGCTCGCTGCTGTCCTGTGACCATTCGATAGAGCTGTCCACACGGATAAAGGATTCGAAAAGATAGATTCCTTCCATCTCTTTCAAAGTCTCCATGGTCTGTTTGAAATAATTCTTTCTGGCATCTGCCTTGGTCACCACGATTCCCAGAACCTGAAGCGCCGGAGCGATCTCACGGACCTCATTCAGAAAATCAAACATATTTGCAAGCCCAAACATGCCCCACGGGCTGGCCTCCACTGGAACCAGAACGTAATCCGATGCACACAGGATATTCATCACCCAGCCGCCAAGAGTCGGCGGTGCATCGATGAGAATGTAATCATACACCCCGGAATCCTTGATCTTCTGCAGGCATTTCCGCAGGATAAATTCTCTCTGCCATTTCGTAAAAAGCTCATATTCCACGGAGCTCATCAGCGTAGACGACGGAACCAGATCCAGATTCTCATACTTCGTATGCACGATAAAATCGCTGAGATCCGACTGATGACCAATGGCATAGTAGAGATTTTTTTCCCCGGCAGCCATCTTCAGAACTTCTTCTTCATCAAAAAATGAAAGGGAAAGATTCAGCTGCATATCGCCGTCCACAAGAAGAACCTTCTTCCCCATACCGGCCAGTGCCGCACCTACATTGGAACAGCTGGTAGACTTCCCGCTGCCGCCCTTATTATTCGCAAAACAAATCGTCACTGTATTTCCCATCACAGCCTCCCGACAACACAAAATCGTAAATCACTAACTTTCCCTTATTATAATATAACGCTCCCCCAAAAAGCAAGCATATCCCCCATAAAACCACAAAATCTGGCAAAAAACTCTCACATAAAACAACAGCAAAAGAAGAATCTTGTTGCGGAATAATTTCCTATGCAAAAAAGCAGCAGACTTCAGATCTTTCCGAAAGCCTGCTGCTAAACTTCATTCATTTTTATTATTTTACGATAAAAGATTTTCTCTTACTTACAACATCGAAGATAACGGCTGCAAGAAGAACCATACCTTTGACAACCTTCTGGATATTCTGGTCAATACCCATGATACTCATACCAAGGTTCAGAACACCCATAAGGAGGGCACCAATGATAACACCGGGAACTGTACCGGTACCACCATAAGCAGAAGCACCACCGATGAAACATGCACCGATCGCATCCATCTCGAAGTTTGTACCTGCCTGTGGGTTGGATGAGTTCAGTCTGGCCATTGTCACCATACCTGCAATAGCTGCCAGAAGGCCCATGTTCAGGTAAGCAAGGAAATAAACCTTGTTTGTGTCAATACCGGAAAGCTTTGTTGCCTTCTCATTACCGCCAACTGCATAAAAATAACGACCTGTTGTAGTCTTGGAAGCAATGTATGTATAGATTGCGATGATCACTGCAACCCAGAGAAGGGAATTCGGGATACCTTTGTACTGAGCAAGTCTGAACATGAATGCAAGAACAACTGCACAGATCAGAACCATCTTCACTGCAACACCACCGAAAGACTCAACACTGTAGCCTTTTTTTGCACGGTCTGCACGGTTTTTCATAACAAGTGCAACATAGACGATGCAGACAATAATGCCAACTACAAAACATGTTCTGTTAAATCCTTCACCTCCACCAAGGAAGTCCGGAATATAGTTATTGAACAGAGCCAGATAAGCATCCGGCATCGGGGCCAGGGTCTGTCCTTCCAGAACTACGTTGGAAAGGCCACGAAAAGCAAGCATACCTGCCAGAGTAACAATAAATGGAGGAATTCGTACATAAGCGATCCAGAATCCCTGCCATGCACCAATGGCAATACCCACAAGAAGCATCACGATCATAGTGAGATACGGGTTCATACTGTTGAGAACCATCATCTTACCACCGACAGCAGCAACAAAGCATACAACAGAACCAACTGACAGATCGATGTTACCACCTGTTAAAATACAGAACAACATACCGGTTGCAAGAATAAATACATATGCATTCTGGGCTACCAGGTTATTTACATTCTGCGGAAGAAGCATAACGCCCTTTGTGTTCACAGAAAACATGATCACAACAAATACCAGAACAATGACCATGGTATATTTTTTTAATATTTCTGAAAAACTAATCTTTTTCTCCATCTTCTTACTCTCCTTTACCTGACTTCACGATCCTGGACATGATCAGCTCAGATGTAGCTTCCTCACCACTTACCTCACCTACGAATCTGCCCTCGTTCATGATATAGATTCTGTCTGACATTCCAAGCACTTCCGGAAGCTCAGAAGAGATCATGATCACAGATTTTCCTGCTGCGACCAGGTCATTGATGATACAGTAGATTTCATATTTGGCACCTACGTCAATACCTCTTGTAGGTTCATCCAAGATCAGAATATCCGGCTCTGCAAACATCCATTTTGCAAGAAGGACCTTCTGCTGATTACCACCGCTCAGGTTTCCGACATTCTGCTCAACTGTCGGACACTTGGTTTTCAGTTTCTTCCTGTATTCCTCAGCAACTGCGTATTCTTTATCCGCATCGATCACTTTTCCATTACTGATACCGGACATGTTTGCAAGCGTAGTGTTCATCTTTATGGACTTGGAAAGGATCAATCCGTTTCCTTTTCGATCCTCTGTAACATAGGCGAGCTTGTTGTCAATAGCCTCCTGAACTGTATTCAGCTTCACTTCTTTTCCATTCATGAACACCTGGCCGGAAATCTTAGTTCCATAGCTCTTGCCAAAAATACTCATGGCCAATTCTGTACGTCCTGCTCCCATCAGTCCTGAAATACCGACAACCTCTCCTTTATGTACTTTAAAGGATACGTTATTTACCACCTTACGTTCTGTATACAGAGGATGGTAAACATTCCAGTTCTTAACTTCCATGGAAACATCGCCGATCTTTACATTTGGACGTTTCGGGAACCGGTCTGTCATCTCACGTCCAACCATTCCCTGAATGATCCTCTGCTCAGAAAAATCGTCTTTCTTTTTATCCAGTGTTTCAATGGTAGATCCATCTCGGATAACTGTGATCTTATCTGCCACATAGGAAATCTCATTTAATTTATGGGAAATGATGATAGAGGTCATTCCCTGCTTCTTGAATTTCAGAAGAAGATCCAGAAGAGCTTTGGAGTCATCTTCGTTCAGTGATGCGGTAGGCTCATCCAGAATGAGCAGCTTTGCATTCTTTGCAAGTGCCTTTGCGATCTCAACCAGCTGCTGTTTACCTACACCGATATCCTTGATCAAAGTTCTGGAAGATTCCTCCAGTCCCACTATTTTCAAATATTTATCTGCTTCCCCATAAGTTTCATTCCAGTTAATGGAAAAGCTCCTGCCTCTTTCATTGCCCAGGTACATGTTTTCACCGATAGTCATATACGGGATCAGTGCCAGTTCCTGGTGAATGATCACAATTCCTTTATGTTCACTGTCTTTGATGGTGTTAAATTTACAGATCTCACCATCGTAAATAATATTTCCTTCATACGAGCCGTACGGATATATACCACTTAATACATTCATTAATGTAGATTTACCGGCACCGTTCTCACCTACCAGTGCGTGGATCTCGCCTTCCTCAACCTGGAGATTAACGTTGTCCAGTGCCTTTACACCTGGGAAAGTTTTGGTGATATTTTTCATTTCCAGAAGTATCTTAGCCAACTTAATTTCCCTCCCTTTCCACTGTTCATGCAGGCGGTTATGATCCCCGCCTGCATATGATAAAATTCTGTTCTTAAAAATCCACTTATTTGATCTGATCCTCTGTGTAGTATCCGGAATCGATCAGGATCTCTTTGTAATTATCTGTTGTAACAACAACCGGGTCGCAAAGGTATGTCGGGATGACACCTGTTCCGTTGTCATAGGATTTTGTATCGTTTACTTCCGGCTCCTCACCTTTCATGATGGAGTCAACCATTTTTACTACTGCAGATGCAAGAGCTCTTGTATCTTTGAATACGGACATTGCCTGTTTTCCTGCTACAAGATTCTTAACGTTTGGTGTGTCACAATCCTGACCGGTGATGATCGGATATTCTCCTGTGTAGGAAGCTGCCAGTGCATTCTCAACACCAAGTGCCGTGGAATCATTGGAGCAGAGAACTGCGTCAAGATTTGTTCCGTCAGAGTAGTTACCAGCGATAATAGTATCCATTCTGTCCTGTGCTTTTGCGCTGTCCCAGTTAGCTGTGGCAACCTGCTCAAACTCTGTCTGACCGGATTTTACTACCAGCTTTCCGTCATCAATATATTTCTGGAGAACATCCATTGCACCACCGAAGAAGAAGTTACAGTTATTATCACCAGGATCTCCTGTGAACAGCTCGATGTTGAATGGTCCGTCCTGATTGTCAAGATCCAGTGCATCTACCAGGTACTCGCCCTGTTTCTGACCTACTTTGTAGTTATCGAATGTTGCATAATAGGTTACTGCGTCGGAATTCATAAGAAGACGGTCATAGGAGATAACCGGAATTCCTTTTTCTTTGGCCTGTTTCAGTGGCTCGCCAAGGCTGCTTCCGTCGATGGATGCCACAACCAGAAGGTCACATCCGTTTGCTACCTGGTTCTCAAGCTGGGAAACCTGTGTGCTTACGTCGTTGGATGCATACTGAAGGTCTACTTCATATCCTGCTGCCTCCAGCTCTTTCTTCATGTTCTCGCCATCCTGGTTCCATCTCTGGAGATCCTTGGTCGGCATGGTAACACCGATCAGTTTCTTGTCTGCTGCCTGTGCTGTTGCTGCCGGAACTACCACCATACCAGCTACCATTGTTGCGCAAAGAAGTGCAGATACCATTTTTCTTTTCATTGTAAAATCCTCCGTTTCATTATTTGTTTTTGGAATCACGTTTCCTTCGATGATGTTACTATAGCACAGGACTGTCTGGACATAGTTGGCAATGACAGAGACATTTTTTTTGCAAAAGAAAAATGCCCTGCATCAGGCAAGACATTTTTGCACCAAAAATCTGCTATTGATTTTTGTCATAATTGTGCATTATTGCACATATGGCTACACTGCCACATTACTTGCAGAATTTCACCACCACATATATGCCGGTATGCAATCTGTTCTGCATTACTCTGTATCATAATCTGTATTGAGATATACTTCATCCCTTCTGTGGAAACCGCCGTCAATGATCACCTCATCAATATTATCCCTTGTAACGGCAACCGGTTCCAGCACCTTCGCCGGGATATCGTAGCTTCCATCGTTCATGGTATCTGTCACATCTGACGGAAGCTTTCCCTCTTCTGCCATCTTCACCGCATATTCAGCTGCCTGGCATGCCAGATCTTCGATAGATTTAAATGCTGTCATGTACTGGGTTCCTTCTACAATACGCTGACATGCAGCCAGATCACCATCCTGGCCTACCACGATCACCTGTCCGGCAAGCTGGTTTTCCGCAAGAACCTGTATCACCTGGCTGGCAATATCATCATTTCCACACATGATTCCCTTTACATCAGGATACTCTTCCAGTGCCTCCTCCACATAATCTGCTGCCAGTTCCGCGATCCAGCCCTCACAGTTGGCTTCGTAAACCACCTTCAGATCACTGTTTTTCAGAGTGTCTTCAAATCCCTCTTTTACCATGTCCACATTGTTATCTGAAGCAGATCCCTGGATCATAAAAATCTTTCCGCCATCAGGGATCGCTTCCATCATGGACTGTGCCATGACCTCTCCGACTTTCCGGTTATCAAAGGAAATATACATGTCTGTATCCGCATCATTTACCATGCGGTCATAGGAGATCACCCTGATCCCTGCATTATGGGCACGCTCCACAGCCTCAGATAATGCCTTGCAGTCTCTGGCAATGATCACGATCACATCCATATGCTTCTTGATAAAATAGTCGATCTGGCTGATCTGCTCTTTTGTATCTGCTCCCGCATCCTGAACATTCACTTCCGCTCCCAATTCCCTTGCTGTTGCCACGAATACATCCCTGTCACGGATCCACCTCTCAATAACAAAGGAATCCACTGTAAGACCGATCTGAATTTTCTTTTCACCACTGTCTTCCTCTGTATCGTTTTCCTGCGCAGCTGTCTGCTTTGTTTTTTCGGAAGCACAGCCATTCAGAATCAATGTCAACAGACACAGCAAGATCAACAGCTTCCTGATCATTTTCCCCCCGCTCATATTGTCTACCTCAACCTCTCTCTGAATTCACTTGGTGTCACGCCTTCGTATTTTTTGAATATCCTGCTGAAATAATTGGGGTCGCTGTATCCGGATTCCGCACAGATCTCCTTGATGGAAAGCCCTGAATCCTTGAGAAGTTCTCTTGCATTACGAAGCCGCACTTCTGTAAGATACTCGATAAAATTTCCTCCGGTCTCCTGCTTAAAAAGCTTGCTGAAATAATAAGGGCTGATATCCACCTCCCGTGACACCTCATCCAGTGAAATATCTTTTTTGTAATTGTCCCGAATATAGGACTTTGCTTTTTCGATAATGGAAACCGCTTCTTTTTCCCTTGCACTTTCCATGTTACTGCAGATTTCTGATGTTTTGCCCAGGAACCATTTTTTCATTCCTTCTATATCTGTATATTCCTGGATCTCATGAATATAATTTCTGCGGCAGCTGATCGCATATTTCACGGTACCTGCAAAAAAGGCCTTTTTTTCCACTCCCATCACAAGCTCCAGGATCTTGATGCGCATGTCCTCCAGATCTACTCCCGGCTGCTTCTCCATCCACCTGATAAATTCCTCGGCACAGCTTAAAGCTCCTGCCACATCCTTATCCATCACCCGCTTTTCATAGCGACGTTCCAGATCTCTTGGATATTCGCCGTCATATTTCTGTGCAGCCGGAACATCCTCAATATGTATCACATGGCTGGTGCTTTCCCGAAGTGCGATCATGGCCTCCTTGAAGGATTCTTTCATGGTGCTTCCCATCTCCTTCACCCGGCCGATACCACAGCGAAATTTACTGTCGATCCTGCTTTCCAGCTTATGTACCATGTTTCTGGTTCTTGTTACAACCTCCACACGTTCCTCATAGGACTCCCTGGAATTACGGTACGGAACAAGCAGTACAATACGGTTTCCCATAATAGGTCCTACCAGACATTCAAAAAATCCCTGAGCGATTTCCCGGAATATGGAATAAAATTTGTTTGCCTTCACACTGGCCCCCACTGCATTTGTAAGAACACCATTTTCCGTAGAATCCCCGAATTCAGCCACGATCATATATCCATATTCTTCCCGGATATCCAGAAGCTCCCTGTAATTATCCTGATATGTCTGAAAATCATCCTGCAGAAGAATATTATTGATATATCCGCTCTCGATCATGGGTACAACTGTCTCCAGCTTTTCACGGATACGGAGATCATCGCTTCGCTTCTGTCTTGTGGAATCTACCTTTTCCATAGCTTTGGAGCATATTTCCAGAATCACCTTTTTGTTTACCGGCTTGGTAAGAAATTCCATAACTCCGAGATTTACCGCTTCCTTGGCATAATTAAATTTATCATAGGCTGTAATGATCACAAAGACCACAGACCTGTTAAATTTCTGAATTTCCCGGATTGCCTGGATCCCACTTAAGCCCGGCATCTGAATGTCCATAAAGCAGATATCCGGCGGATATTTCTCCGCCTCCTCCACAACCACACGTCCTGTCTTGGCTGTATGGATCTCACATTCATTTCCATAGTTGGAACTTATAATATTTTTCAGGGATTCCAGCATGATCCCCTCATCATCAGCAATCAGGATTCTGTACATTTTTTTCGCTCCTCTCCAGAGGAATATTGATCACTACCTCTGTTCCCATTCCTTCACCTTCACTGTATATTTCCATTAATCCGTCCCGCTCATAATACAGTTCCAGACGGCTGATCACATTATTCATTCCGATTCCCGTGGAATCACCCTCGCCTGAACTGCTGTGGACTTTTTTTGACAGTACTCTTTGTATCTGTTCTCCGGTCATGCCCAGTCCGTTATCCCGAACACTGATCTCAATATGATCATTCCATCTCTCCACACTGAGATCAATATGTCCTTCCCAATCTATATTCCGGATTCCATGATTGACTGCGTTTTCCACAACCGGCTGCAGGATCATACTGGGAACACGTACATTTTCCACATCACATTCCACTTTTTTTGAAAAATGGATATCCCCGGCAAACCGTACATTCAGAATATAAATGTAATTGTCCACAGCCTCCAGTTCTTCCTCCAGTGTGGCATCTTCCTCACCCTTCTTTACATTGTAGCGAAAAAAATCTGCCATCTTTTCCACAAAGATACTGGTTTTTTCTGCATCCTCCATCATTGCAAGCTGTACTCCTGCATTCAGGGAATTAAAAAGGAAATGCGGGTTGATCTGAGACTGGAGATACTTAAGCTGTGCCTCCTTGAGATGTGTTTCCATCAAAAGCTCCCTCTCTATCATCTGCTGTTCTTTTTCCATGCTGGCCTTTGTCCTGGCAATGTAAAGACCAAGATTATCCACCATGGTATTAAAGGCTCTTGTTACCGTTCCAAGCTCATCCCTGGAATCTGCTGGGGGCATCTTTACATTAAAATTCCCCTTACCTACCAGCTGTGCAGTTTCTGCCATATTAGTCAGCGGCAGGAACATCTCCCTTGTTGCCATGATCAGAAGGAACATTCCACAGATCACCACCAGAAGCATGATCATCATATTACTGATCTCCAGATATCTCATAACCGCCCGGAGAGCTGCATAAGTCTGGGAATTTTCTTTAAAAAGCTGCTTGTTCAGCTCATCCATAGAACTCTGGATATAACTGTAAAGCTCCAGACTTTCATCATATTCCTGCTTATATTTCTCCACATTCCTGCCTCTCTTGGCAGCTACAGTTCCTGCGGTACAGGAAAGATATGATTCCGACATCTTACGTATCTTCTTCTCCAGAAGTTTTACGGAATCATCAATATTCCGTTCATTTAACTTCTCCAGCTCCTGCCTGTATTTCGCCTCATTCTGATAATAATCCATCAGTGCCTGGGAGCTTTTTACCTTCAGATACTGGTACATACTGTCCTGCACATCGTCAAAAACCTGCCCAAGCTCTGTGATCTGGGCATTGCTGGCATACACATCATCCATCTCCTGCATGGAGTTGTTGATCCGCGCATAAAACAGCATGTTGATGCTGAACAGTAAAACTGCCAGCACGCCAACCTCGATCATGATCTTGCTTACAAGAGAAAAGTCACTCCAACGGATCTTTTTCATCTGTGACTGCCTCCCTCCTCATCTTCTCCACTGCTGTTCTGTCAAGAAAATTAATGTCTACGTTGTAGAAAGAATTGGTTCTTCCATCTTCTATATAGCTGGTAACTGCCTCCACACTGTACTGTCCCAGCTGGGTCGTGTCCACATCACAGGTAACTGAAATAACACCTTTTTCAACTGCCGCCAGAATATCCTCAGATGTATAATAACCAATGATCTTCACTTTTCCTGCAAGGTTGAAATCCAGAATTGCCTGTCTTGCACACTCCGTTGTCTCCTCATCCATACACACAAGGATATCCGGAACATTCCGCTTCTGCTGAAAAATATCAGTAACTGCCTCCTCTGTTTCAAAGGTTCCTGTTGACAGAAGATTCCTTCCCTTGATCTCAATATCCTCAGAACCAGCTGCCATCTTCACCGCATTGCTGATCTGAGTGTATATCTGACTTTCGTTCATATCATCAATGTCCCGTTTCTGCAGGATCAGGATCTTCTTCGTGTTCTCATCCACGTATTTGGCAACAATTTCCCCGTAAGCCATGCCAAGCTGATAATCGCTGACTCCCACAAAGCTCTGGCGGCGGCTGTGCACCGCATCACTCATGACTGTAACCACCGGTATTCCGTTTCTTACTGCAGTATTGATTGCTTCTTCCAGACCGGCTTCTCCATTATACTGCAGGATAATACCATCCGCCTTGGCCGCAATGCTCATATTCATATAATCAAGTTTATCATAGGATGTTTCTCTGTCCGGCCCCATGATCTCAATCAGTACATTATTGGGAGCTGCTTTTTTCTTCGCACTGTCATATACTGCCTGCCAGAACTGGGAATCGGGGCTGTCCACGATCATGTCGTACTGGTATTTATATATTTTCTCTTCCTGTTTATCCAACCCTGCTTTTTCACTGATTCCTCTGTAATAGGATTCTCCTGTCACATAAGTAAGTACTATCACGGCAGCAAAGATCAGCAGGATACAAACTGATTTTTTCTTCATAGTACACTCCGTTCTGTTCCGCAAAATATTCCAGGTTCAGTTTATCATAATTTCACAGAAAAGTCACTGTTTAACATGGATTTTCTGTGCACTTTCATGTTATATTAATAACTATAACCTTGCCAAAGGAGGCCGCAAGACATGACAAACGCAACCAAGCTTGCCCTGGAAGAATCCCTGAAACATCTGCTTCTTAAGAAGCCTTTAGATAAGATCACCATCAACGACCTGACTACGGACTGCGGAATCAGCCGCATGACTTTTTACTATCATTTCAAAGATATCTATGATCTTGTGGAGTGGTGCTGTCTGGAAGATGCCAGAATTGCCCTTCAGGGAAAAAAAACCTCTTCCACCTGGCATGAAGGGCTTCTGCAGATCTTTGATGCTGTGATGGAAAACAAGCCGTTTATCTTAAATGTATACCGCTGCGTGGGGCGGGAACAGATCGAGAATTATCTGTTCCAGCTTACCTGCGATCTTCTTATGGGCGTGGTAACAGAAAAATCAAAAGATATCCCCATCACGGATGAACAGAAAATTTTTATCGCAGATCTGTATAAATACAGCTTTGTAGGGATCATGCTGGACTGGATCAAAAACGGCATGCGCAAAGATTATCGCGAAATCGCAGATGATACCGCAACCGCACTGTACGGAAGCATCGACAACGCCATCCGCAATTTTGCCGCCAGAAACAAAACAGCAGAAATGCATACAGAATAAAAACTTATCAAAACAGACATAATGATAAAAAACTGAACACTTTCGGTATTTTGTAAATAGAATCTTTTTTCCGGATGGGCTATCATAGCCTCAACAGCAACAAAGAACAGTTAATCCGATACAAACAGGTATCTCATTTACGAAAGGTGGATGTCATATGTCAGATAAAAAAGGATTCATGGGACTTGCAGCACTTGCGGCAGCCGGAGCCGGCGCAGCCATGCTGATGAAAAAAACAAGAGAGATCAACGAAGAGGAAAACCTCCATGTGAAAGAAACTACTGCAAACTACCGCAACACCGAGCGTGGAAAGCATGACAAAAACAGCAAAGGGATTTATTATTCCAACGGTAACTACGAAGCCTTTGCCCGTCCGGAAAAACCGGAAGGTGTGGACGACAAGCATGCCTACATTGTAGGAAGCGGTCTTGCTTCCCTGGCTGCTGCATGCTTCCTGGTAAGAGACGCACAGATGCCAGGTGATCATATCCACATCCTGGAAGCCATGGATATTGCCGGCGGTGCCTGCGATGGAATCTTTGATCCGTCCAGAGGCTATATCATGCGTGGCGGTCGTGAGATGGAAAACCATTTCGAGTGCCTGTGGGATCTTTTCCGCAGTATTCCTTCTCTTGAAAAACCGGGTGCTTCTGTTCTGGACGAGTTCTACTGGCTGAACAAGCACGACCCGAACTATTCTCTCTGCCGTGCAACCGTCAACCGTGGACAGGATGCACATACCAACGGAAAATTTAACCTGAGCCAGAAGGGCTGCATGGAGATCATGAAGCTGTTTATGACAAAGGATGAGGATCTTTACGATAAAACCATCGAAGATGTATTTGATGATGAAGTGTTTGATTCCACCTTCTGGCTGTACTGGAGGACCATGTTCGCATTTGAAAACTGGCACAGTGCTCTGGAGATGAAGCTTTACTTCCAGCGTTTTATCCACCACATTGCAGGTCTTCCGGATTTCAGCGCCCTGAAATTCACCAAGTACAACCAATACGAATCCCTGATCCTTCCCATGAAAAAATATCTGGAGGATGCAGGTGTTGACTTCCAGTTTAATACTGAGGTCACAAACGTGATCTTTAATTTTAAAGATGGCAAAAAGATCGCCACTGCTATTGAATGCAAGGTAAAAGATGTGGAGCAGGGCATCCTTCTTACAGAAAATGATTATGTTTTCGTCACTAACGGAAGCTGTACAGAGGGCACGATCTACGGCGACCAGAACCATGCACCAAACGGTGATGCAGAGGTACGTACCAGTGGTGTATGGTCTCTGTGGAAAAATATCGCAGCTCAGGATCCTTCCTTCGGACATCCGGAAAAGTTCTGCTCAGACATTTCCAGAACAAACTGGGAATCCGCTACTGTCACCACTCTGGATGACCGTATTATCCCTTATATCACCAATATCAGCCAGCGTGACCCACGTACCGGCAAGGTTGTTACCGGTGGTATCGTAAGCTGCCAGGATTCCAAATGGCTCTTAAGCTGGACCATCAACCGTCAGGGACAGTTCAAAGAGCAGGATCCGAAGAAGGTCTGTGTATGGGTTTACGGATTGTTCACAGATGTTCCCGGTGATTATATCAAGAAGCCGATGAAGGATTGTACCGGTAAGGAAATTACCGCCGAGTGGCTGTACCACCTGGGTGTTCCGGTAGATCAGATCGACGATATGGCAGAAAACAGCGCTGTCTGCGTTCCGACCATGATGCCGTACATCACCGCCTTCTTCATGCCACGTACCAAAGGTGACCGCCCGGATGTTATCCCGGATGGCTGTGTAAACTTTGCATTCCTGGGCCAGTTTGCGGAAACTCCTCGTGATACCGTATTCACAACAGAATATTCCGTACGTACTGCAATGGAGGCTGTATACGGACTTTTCGGTGTAGACCGTGGGGTTCCGGAAGTATGGGGAAGCGTTTACGATATCCGTGAGCTTCTGGACAGCAGTGTGAAGCTGATGGACGGAAAATCCCCGCTGGAGATCCAGCTGCCAGGGCCGCTGAATGCACTGAAGAAACCACTTCTGAATGTTGTGAAGGGTACTGTGGTTGAGAAAGTACTGCGGGATCATGATGTGCTGAAGGATTATATGTAAGATATACAGCCTGCCAGACAGATATTCTCAATCCGAAAATTAAGATTTGAACACAGTAACGGAGCCTCCGGTTCTATTCGTGCAGCAATCCCCCGGAAATACTTCTCGCGCGGTATTTCCGGGGGATTATTTTATTTTCTGATACTTATTTTCCCAGTGTTTCATTCATACTTCCGGAACGGAAGCCCTGAAGATCCAGAGTCACGTAAGAAAATCCCAATGTGCGGAATTTCTCTGTGATCTTTGTTCTTATTTCATTATCTGCAATTTTCAGGATCTCTTCTTCCGGAACCTCGATCCTTGCCATGGTACCGTGGATGCGAACACGGAACTGATGGAATCCCAGATCCATCAGAAACTGCTCAGCCTGATCTACCATGTGAAGCTTCTCCTCGGTAATGGTCTCACCGTATACAAATCTGGAAGCAAGACAGGCAAAGGATGGCTTGTTCCAGGTTGGAAGATTCATGTCTTTTGACAGCTCCCGGATTTCTTCTTTATAGAGGCCTGCTTCCTGGAGCGGACTGCGGACCCCAAGCTCCTGGATGGCTCTTTTTCCCGGGCGGTAATCGCCTAAGTCATCCATGTTGGAGCCTTCTACGATCATATTCATATTATGCGCTTTCGCTGCTTCCCAAAGTTTTGTGAAGATGGCTTTTTTGCAGATGTAGCAGCGGTCAGGTGGATTCTGACGGAAGCCCGGAATGTCGAATTCGTTGATCTTGCATATCTCCTGGCAAATGTGATTTTCCTGGCAGAAATCTTGCGTTTCTTTCAGTTCTCTGTCGGTGAAGGAGCATGGACATGCGGTAATGGCCATAACTTTGTCGCCAAGTGTTTCCTGTGCAGCTTTCAGCAAAAATGTGGAGTCCACTCCACCGGAAAAAGCTACGGCTACACTTCCCAGGGAACGGAGGATTTCCTGGAGTTTTCTGTATTTTTTTTCAAGTGTGATGTTATCTGTTGCTGGCATATGTTCTGTCACCTCGTAATTTGTAAAATCTTATTTTTGCCGGATCCGAATCTGTAATTTTCAGATCTGTTCTTATTGACATGCTCTTGCAATGCTATGTGTGTATTCTTTATTGTAAACGATACCTTTTTTGCCATACAAGTATTTTTCTACCTGACAGATGTACTATGAAATTTATTAGTATCCTCTCTGTTTCCAAACATAATAAGACCGGAAATACAGCATATGCCATACTTCCAGTCTTTCTTTTTACAGTTATTACATTTCGATCACATCAAGATCATCCGGAACAAACAAATTTCCGTGATAATACTCTCTGCCTTCTGCTCCGTAAAGCTCTTTACGTTTCTTAATGTTCTTATCCTCTGTGTGATACAGGACAAGATTCTTAACTCCAAGGTTCTCAGCCAGCTCACTGGCATCCTTAACTGTGGAGTGATGCTTCTCATATGGATTGAAGATATCACGCTGTCCATACAGACAAAATGCTTCGTGGAACATCCAGTCGCTGCCTTTTGCGTATTTCTCTTCACATTCATTGTATGGCTCGTCTCCGCAGCAGGTAAGCACCTTACCGCCGTCGTAGATCATCTGGAAACCGAACTGTTTCGCCTTGGTGGAACCGATATCAAAGAAGGTCACTTTCTTATTAAGAATTGTTTTTTTCTCGCCGTCTTTTACCTCGATCAGATGAAGTCTGTCACCGATGTACTGTGTCTCCTTCTTATTCAGAAGCTTAAATGCCATGTCTTTCAGAAGTCCGATCACTTCATCATGAGCATAGATGTTTGCCTCGCCCTGATAAGTGCCTTTTTTCATGTTCTGGCAAATGATGCGGATCACCCACACGATCCCCATGATATGGTCTACGTGCTTATGTGTAACAAAGATCTCATGAACATCCATCAGATCAACGCCAGCCTTCTTCAGCTGAGAAAGCACTGTATTTCCGCCGCCTCCGTCAACCAGAAAATGGCCGTACTCATCGCTGAGCACAAAACATGTATTGTAGCACTCTGTTACCAGTGCGTTACCTGTTCCAAGCATGGTTAATTTCATTCTGTTCTCCTCCTGTATAGCCCTGGTCATCAAACATTCAACCACCCACCATTCTGCTCTCTGACACTCTGACCGGCTGTCTCTGGTCATATTACAGACACATATACAACCGTTTAATTTTTTGTTTTCTTATTTTTTCTGTGTTTTTCGTGTCCAATGATAACATTATGAAGAAATATTTTCAATAAGATCCATTCATTTTCATAGCAGAAAAATCAATCCACAAATCTTCATATATTCCTGTTTTCACAGAATCCTGTAATGTATATGGTTCCGAGGTTCCATGTTCAAAATTATATACCAGAACAAGATTCTTATCCGGATCTACCAGCCAGTATTCTCTTACTCCGGCAGTTCGATATTTAAACAGTTTCGTATATTGACACTCCCCACAGCTAAAGCAGGGGGATTCTTGCTTCTCCCACTACTGCATTGGCAAACACCTTACGGTACTGCAATGTCTTACACAGTGTCCACAAGCTATATTTATACTGTTCCCGTATGTCCTACGGTACAGTTTTTATCTTTATGCAGACTGCATCTGCAGTCCTTTTTTCAGAATATTGATACTTGCATTCGTATCCCGGTCATGAACCGCATGGCATTTGGGACACTCCCAGATACGAATGCCCAGATTTTTTATCCGTGGATTTCTGTAGCCACAACAGCTGCAGGTCTGACTGCTCGGATACATCGTTGGTACTCTGTGAATTTCATTTCCATACCAGCCAGCTTTATATTCCAGCATTTCAAAAAATTTTGCCCAGGAAACACTCGCTATCGATTTTGACAGTTTATGATTCCGGATCATCCCCTTAACATTCAGATCTTCAATACAGATGGTTTGGTTTTCACGCACCAGCATCGTTGACTGTTTCTGCAGGAAATCATTCCGCTGATTGGTTACTTTCTCATACACTCTTGCCACCCTGATCCGCTGCTTCTCGCGGTTATGGGAATCTTTTTGTTTTCGGGAAAGCCTGCGCTGTTCTCTTATGAGTTTTCGCATTGAGCGTTCCAGATATCTGGGATTTGATACCGTATTTCCATTACTGTCGGAGTAGAACGCTTTGATTCCGACATCAATCCCTATCGTTCC